>CAMDHB010000350.1 GCA_945897655.1 Pseudorhodobacter antarcticus | reverse complement strand
AGATCTTGATATCGCCCTTCACCTCGTCCAGCCCATAGATGCAGGCCAACGTGTTGATGCCCCCGATGTTCATCGCGCACGATCCGCAGATGCCTTCCCGGCACGACCGCCGAAAGGTCAACGTCGGGTCAATCTCGGTCTTGATCTTGATCAGCGCATCCAGAACCATCGGCCCGCACTTGGCGGTGTCGACGAAATAGGTGTCCACGCGCGGGTTTTCCCCATCATCAGGGTTCCAGCGGTACACGATGAACTTTCGCACAGCCTTGCCCTCAGGCCGGGGCCAAGTCTTGCCGGTGCGGATTTTCGAATTCTTCGGCAGCGTGAACTGAACCATTTCGGCGTTTCCTTGGGATTAGGCAGCAGGTTTTGTGGCGATGAAGATCGTGTTGTTATAGGCCAAGGCAAAGGGCACCACATCCACCCATTCAGCCGAGAATTCTGAAAGTTCAAACCCGGCCGCCCGGATCCGGTCACGGATGTCGCGGCCAAAAAAGCGCACATGATCGACCTGTTTGTAATGCAACAGACGCGCCTCTTTGGTGACAATGGTCGGGTCGTCATAGGTTTTGGGCATACCCTCGGCCACCGGAACCGTGATCAGCGCCCGCCCCCCCGGCTTCAACATCCGGTAGAACTCGGCCAAGGCCTTGGCGTCGTTGACATGTTCCAGCACATGGTTGCACAGGATCCAGTCATACACACCATCCGGCAAACGCGTGTCCTCGATGTTCAGGCGGGGGTGGGTCAACCGACTGTCATCGCGCAAATCTGCCGTCTCATAGCGGGCGACACGCGGGGTCACATAGTCGGTCAGGTGCTTTTCTGGGGCGAAATGCAAGACGGCATCTGTCGCGCTGAACGGCTTCATCCGCTCGCAGTACAGATGGATCTGGCGGTGCCGCTCCAACGACCCGCAGGACGGGCAGGCCGCATCCAGCCGCGCCGGACGACCATGCGGCGCAAATATCCCATGATAGCCGCAAATCGGGCACTGCCGATCCCCATTGCCCCAGGTGCTTTGGCGCATTCTTCTCAAAACGGCAGCGCGGCGCAAAAGGAACCTCAGCCGGATCCGGCGTTCTTCGCGCGGCAGCACCAACAGGCCCAACCAGGCAGAAATCGGGTTCATGCGTCACGTTCCAATGTCATGTTCAAACCGGTCACGCCGCCACCTCCACCAGATTGCACTGGGTTTACCCCACGCGCCCGCCGCTTCCAAGTGGCACATTGCCGCCCCCCGTTTCCACGATAACTTAAATTGCGCCCATGGGTCCGACTTGCTAGAAGCGCTTATATTTGCAAGCGATAACAGACAGGGCAAGCATGGCGTTCTTCAAATTCCTGCGCAAGCGCGACACCTCTGGCGTCCCCAGCAAACGCCGCGCCGCCCTTGTCGCCGCGCTGGAGGCAGAACGTCTTGCGACGACCGCCGGGATGCAGGAGTTTCTGCGCAAGAAGACCGGCTTTGTCGGCACCTCGCCCCTCTTGCGCCGCAACATTCACCGGCTGGAAAAGGGCCTTTGCATGCCCACCCGCCGCCCCGTGTTTGGCGAGGCTTACATTATGGAAACCGTCACCCTGTACGCCAAGCTTGTCACCCAACCCAAGGCCAGCCCGCCGGAACTGAAATGGGCGACCGATGTGCTGGCCGATTATTTTTCCAAGGTTGACATCACCGCTCGCACCATCGCGCCCGCCCATGAAATTTGGTCGAAACTGCCGCACAACACCTCTGATGCACCGCACTTCTCGCCCTATGCGGCACGCGACTTGCCCGCCTATGTGGGTGCCGGCGCCCTGCCCGATTACCCCAGCTTTCTGGCCCTGACCCGCGCCCGCCGCTCGCAACGCTGGTTCATGGACCAACCGGTTGACCCTGCTTACCTTGCCGCCGCGACCGCCGCCGCCCTGCAAGCCCCCAGCGCTTGCAACCGCCAGCCCTTTACCTTTCACGCCGCCCTGAACCGCGCCCTCATCATCAAGATCGCCGACCTCCCCCTGGGGACCGAAGGGTTTGGCCACGATCTGCCCGCCCTCATTGCCGTCATCGGCGACCTGTCGGTCTATGCCGAGCCGCGTGACCGTCATCTGATCTTCATCGACGCCGGACTCGCCGCCATGCAATTCATGCTGGCCATCACGGCGCAGGGCTTGGGCTCGGTCCCGATCAACTGGCCCGACATCCCGGAAAACCATCAGTCCCTGCGCGACCTGCTTGGCCTTGCCCCCCATCAGGTGCCCATCATGTTGATCGGGGTGGGCCATCCCAAACCCGATGCCATGATCCCCTATTCCGCCAAACGCCCGGTCGAGGAGGTTCTGCATGTCATCGCGTGACCCACTGATCAAGATCACCGGCGTCTGGCTGCCCAACAAGGGGGCCGAGTTGATGGCCCATGCCGCCGTTGCCGAATTGTCCGCCCGCCTGCCCAAGGCACGCTTTTGTTCCGATGATCAGGGCCCTGCCGACGAACGGGCCGCCATCGGCATGCCCGCCCTGCCCCGCGGCACTCTGGCCCAACTGGGCCGCGCCTTGGGTTTCGGCCCGAAGGTCAGCCATGTGGTTGATATTTCAGGCTTCGCCTATGGCGATTTTTGGGGGGCGGCCAAAGCGCGCTCGCGCGCCGGCGCCACCATCGCCAAAGGCGTGCCAACCTATCTTTTGCCACAGGCCTTTGGCCCCTTCACCGATCCGGCCCTGATTGCCACCATGAAGGACATCACCAAGGGCGCCCGCAGCATCGCCGCGCGCGATCTGGTGTCCCAAGGCCACCTTCAGGCCCTTGGCACCGCCCGTGAGATTCCGCTTTATCCCGACATCACAATCGGCCTGAACATCGCCAACCGCAAGGTGGCCGTGCCCGAAGGGCGCTTTGGCTGCCTTGTGCTGAATGCCCAAACCGTCAAGACCGGCTCGATGACGACCGAGGCGGTGCTGGCCCTCTATGCTCAGGTCGTGGGCGTCATGCGGGCGGCCAAGGTGGCCCCCGTCATCGTGCTGCACGAACCAAAAGCCGATCTTCCCCTGTCGGAAAGCCTGTCCGCCGCCTGTGGCGGACTGCCCATCGTGCAGTTGCAGGATGCCCGCGACATCAAGGCCTATATCTCTCGCAGTACCGTTGTGGTGACGGGCCGCTTCCACGGCCTGGTCAACGGCCTTGCCACCGGGGTACCCAGCTTTGCGGTCAGTTGGTCGCACAAATACGGCGAGCTTTTGGGCGATTTTGGTTGCCCTGACTTCACCTGCGGCAGCGACGTGCCCAGTTTCATCGACCGGATCGCCGCCCTTTTGGGGTCAGAGACTGAACAGACACGCCTTCGCCAGCAACTGACCACCCATGCGGCCGAAAAAAAGGCACGGCTTGCCCAGTTGTGGGACACAGTGGCAGCCGATATCCAGCGTACCTGACCTGCACAAAACAGGCCTAGATCAACCCCGCCTTTTGCAGCACCACCGCGTATTCGACCACATGCTTGTCCTTTGACTGATGCCAGGCGACCCAGGCCTCCACATCGGCCAAGGCCGCCTCAGCATAGGCCGCGTGATCCCAATCGGCTTTCAGATCAATGCCGTAACTGGCAAGGCTGCGCAGCAACCGGCCCACATCATACAGGCTCAGCGCCGGGTTGGGCCGCTTGGCCCCGCTTTTCCAATAGGCCATCAGAACCTGGTCGCCCACATCGTGATAGCTGACCTTTCGGCAACGCGGCTTCAAACTCGCCTCGGCCATCCGTTTGCCCGGCCTGCGCTTCAGCACCCCGATATCCTGATCCAACCGCCCCAGCAGTTGTCGGCCATGCAACGCGGGCCCTTCGGCAAACAAGATCCGCTCGGCCCCGGCATAGGCGGCAAGCTGGTCCTGCAAGGGCGCTGTGGCCGGGTCCAA
>CAMDHB010000349.1 GCA_945897655.1 Pseudorhodobacter antarcticus | reverse complement strand
CGGCAGTGATGGCTTCCGAAGGTGAGATCAGCACCGCAGTGCAAGAATGGCGCCCCGCCACCCGCAGCGATCCAACCCCCGTCCACAGCGCCGCCTCGTCAGGGCCGACCACACGCCGCATCGCGACGTCTGCCATAGCCGGGGCGCCGCACAACAGTGTCAAGATCATGGCCAACCGGCCCAAGGCCAAACCCATACTGCGCCCCGATCACAACAGTTCACCGATGAAGCTAGGGTTTGAACGCATCCTGTCAACACTGACCTGTCGGGGCCGCCTCTTATTCCGCTCTTGCTCGGAGCCCAGGCGATGCCCTTCCTGCTTGCGTGAGTGACGGAAAGATCCTGCCAACCGCATGCCTCAACGGGCAAATCCATGGGCATTTTCCCGACCTGACCTGCGATCCGCGGCCCCGATTTATCCCTCCGAAGATCGACCGTCTGTTGACCCACTGATTTCGCCAAAGCGCCCAATCCCGCCATCCCCAGCCATTGTGTTTGTGGCAGAAACAAAGCCACAGTCATGGTTAATTTCTTGCTAAAACCACAGTTGTTTCCATTTACGATCACATTCTCCCGTCACCTTGGCCCCAATCCAAGAAGGAGACAGATGGTGGCACACCTCGAGCTAAGTACGATTGCGCAAATGCTGTTTGCCGATGGTAAGGCAATCGACTTCGCACGCATCGTGTCAGAGTTGGACAGCGTCCTGACGCGGCTTCGCGGCAAGGAGGTTTGCATCACCTGGGACTGCGATGATCTGGTTACCTTTGAAATGCCGGATACCCGAATCGTTCTGGCCTGGGCCGAGGGTGGTCCCCACCGCGCAGGTGGCGCACTGACAGTTTCGGTCGGACCCGGCTCTACTGTCGTGGGCGATCCGTCCAAAAACGAACATGACGTTCTTTGCAGCCGGTTGGTTGAACGCATCCTGATGCGGTTTGAACCCAGCGCCGTTCTGTGGTGCCAGATCGAGGGTCCGGTTGACGCCGACATGATCGATGAACTAACCGATGCCGTGCCCGAGATCGCTTCGGCCCTGCCCCCTGTGGAAAGCATTTTAGACACGCTCACCAAGACCGATCTTCGGATTGCCACCAGAAACAACGAAAACCGCCGCATCCGGTCGCTTTCGACACCCCCCCTCTCGGCCAAGCCCAAACCGGCGAAACCCGCACCAGAGGCGACCAAGCCTGCCAAGACAGCAGCAGACAATAAAGTAACCCTGAAACCTAACCCGGTGAAACCAAAGCCGATGGTCGCCGCCAATGACCGGCCGCGCCTGCCGCGCACCCGCAGTGCCGAACTTGCCCGCGTCCGCCTGGCCCTTTACCCGCCGAAAGAGGCGGAGCCCGAAAAGCCGGCTTACTCGACCCAGATGCGTCTGGCCGCCCATGCCATGAATGCAACCCTGATCGTGGTCTGGCCCCCGCTTGGCGCCGCCGTGATGACCTATTCGGTGCTTCGCGGCGAAAACATGCAGATGTCCGCGCGCCTGATGGCCGTGGCTGGCACCTTTTACGCCCTCGCTCATTCCCCGATCGGGCAAGGCATGGTGGCAATGGCGCGCAGCCTCGCGTAACGCTCCCGGGCGCTGCGCTACAGCCGCGCGGTTTCCAACCCGGCCCGTGCCTCGGGTGTCAGGCTGTCCAGCCGGACCACATAGGTGTGAATGGCGAACAGCACTGCGCCTGTCTGCGGCAACCGCACGAAGGTCTGCCGTTCGGCGCGTACATATTCCCCATTCCGCCGTTCCGTGCGCGGCGCCCCCTCAAACCCCGGTTGGTGCAGGTCGGGGTTGACATACACCAGCGAATTCATTCGCCACAGCGGCTGCCCGACACGGATGACATCGAACATCCGCTGCACCCGCCGCGCCAGTTCCGCCTCATAGACCTTGACCATCCGGTGAATGCCCGTCAGCGGACGGCCCAGCTTTTCAGACAGTGACCAACTGGCCGGAAAGCACAGACAGGCCCCGGTCAGCACATGCTCGCCGCCCCCCGTCTCCTGCATCAAACACAGATCCTCTTGCACCAACCGGCCCAGCGTTTTCAGCGGGGCCGCGCGGTCCAGTGGCACGGTCACCCCATCGGGCCGCGTCACCGCATCCACCATCACCTTGTAACCCGGCGTCGTGGCCAGGCGTGACAGAATGACCCCAAACAATTCCTCTGCTGCCGCCTGTCCTTCGGGCAACTGGCCCAGCACGATCTGCGGAATATCGGCAATCAACTGATCCCGCAGCGCCATCTGGGGGCCAAACGCCTCATCCACCGCCAGCCAATCCTCGCCCTCCAACGGCAAGACACCGGGCAACCGCGCCAGACGCGGGTCCATCCAGGGCGAATGCGGCAGGGCTCTTTGCAGGATCGGGGACATCAGATGGCCTTTCAAGCAAGGGTATCCCCTCCGGGTTCGCATATCCCGCGCGCCCAGACAAGACGGCAGCCATTTTGCGACACGCCCCGTCGCACGTGGCAAAGCGGGCGCGGAACCCATCGTGAAACCTGCGGGCCAAGGGAGAACATCATGACCTATGCTGACCGCCGCAAGATTGACCCAACCCGTGGCGCCACGCTGGGCGACGGCACCCCCAATGACAATGACCGGGTCGAAATCGGGCCCACCCAACTGGCCTTTGGCGAATGGCAACAGGCGGGCTTAACCCCGCCCGATCTGGCAGCACTCCGCCGGTTCCGCTGGGAACGGCTGACGGCGGGCATCGTGGCGCGCGGCTATGGCGGGCTTTTGATGTTCGACCCCCTGAACATCCGCTACGCCACCGACACCACCAACATGCAGCTTTGGAACAGCCACAACCCCTTCCGCGCCTGCCTTTTGTGCGCCGACGGGCACATGGTGATGTGGGAATACAAGAACTCTCCCTTCCTCGTCACCTTCAACCCCTTGGTGGCCGAACTGCGCACCGGGGCCTCGTTCTTCTACTCCGTCACCGGCGACACTTCCGCCAACGATGCCCGCAACTTTGCGGCTCAGGTGGATGAGGTGATGCGCGCCCATGCCGGATCCAACCGCCGCCTTGGGGTGGACAAGATCATGATCCACGGCCTGCGCGCCTTGGAACGGGCGGGTATTGAGGTGATGGAGGGTGAGGAAGTCACCGAACGCGTCCGCGCCATCAAGGGCCCCGAAGACATCGCCGCCATGCGCTGCGCCCACCACGCCTGCGAAGCCGCGATTGCCGAGATGGAGGCATTTACCCGCGCCAACGTGCCCCCGGGGGGCGTCAGCGAAGATGCCATCTGGGCCGAACTCCACGCCGGCAACATCCGCCGTGGGGGGGAGTGGATTGAGACCCGCCTTCTTGCCTCAGGCGCACGCACCAACCCCTGGTTTCAGGAATGCGGCCCCCGCATCGTCCAGAACAATGAGATTGTCGCCTTCGACACCGATCTGATCGGCTGCTATGGCATGTGCACCGACATTTCCCGCACTTGGTGGATTGGCGATGGAAAGCCCACAAATTCCATGATTTCCGCGATGAACCACGCCCGCGACCATATCGCCGAAAATATGGCCATGCTGAAACCCGGCGTGGCAATCCGCGATCTGGTGCATCAGGGGCATCAGTTGGAACAGCGCTACTGGAAGCAGAAATACTCCTGCAAGATGCACGGTGTTGGTCTGTGCGACGAATGGCCCTTTGTCCCTTACCCCGACAGCTATGTGCAGGGCGCCTTTGAACATGTGCTGGAACCTGGCATGACCCTGTGTGTCGAGGCGCTGGTGTCAGGCGAGGGCGAGGACTTCTCGATCAAGCTGGAAGATCAGGTCGTCATCACCGAGGACGGCTTTGAAAACCTGACGAAATACCCGTTTGATGCCGCACTGATGGGCCGGTAAGCGATTTCTTTCCAGAAATCGCCCCGAAACCATCGATGGTTTCGA
>CAMDHB010000348.1 GCA_945897655.1 Pseudorhodobacter antarcticus | reverse complement strand
GGTGAAATCAAAGGTTTCCGGCAGATTACGCGCGTCAATCTCGGCGATCCGGGCGGTACGTTCAGCCTCATCCTGACGGGGGGTGATCTGGGCCAGCCAGGCGGCAATGGCGTAAACGTCATCCTCCTGCGCCATGTACAGGTGATCGACCACATTGGTCATCGGCCCTGCGGCAATGCTGTGCGTCTCGCTCCAGCCGTCGAACAGATAGTCGGCATAGTCGTCCAGGGTCCAGCCGATAGGCGCAATCGACGCGGCCCCCAAGGGTGGGGCGAGCCAACCTTCGACCTCGGCCCCCTGCAGGAACGCGGTTTGCTGCACCGCCCCCAGCGCATTGCGCGGGCTGTGGCACGCCGTGCAGTGACCGATGGTTTCGGCCAGGTATTTGCCGCGGTTTTGCTCATCGTCCATCGCCGGGTCGGGCGCGAAGGGGGTCGGGTGGTGGAACAGCAGCTTCCAGCCCGCCAGCAAGGGCCGGAAGTTGAAGGGAAAAGACAGTTGGTTCGGCACCGCAGGCGCCGCCACCGGGTCCTGAACCATCAAATAGGCATAAAGCGCGCGCATGTCGGCGTCGGTCATTGCCGCAAAGTGGTCATAAGGGAAGGCGGGGTAAAGGTGAACGCCGCGGCGATCGATACCGTCGCGCATGGCGCGGTCAAAGGCCTCGAACGACCAGGTGCCAATCCCGGTTTCCCTGTCCGGTGTGATATTGGTGGAATAGATTGTCCCGAAGGGTGTCGGCAGCGCGACCCCGCCGGACAGATCGCTTTGCCCCTTTTGCGTGTGACAGGCCGCGCAGTCGCCCAGCATCGCCATGTTTTCGCCCTGCTCGACCAGGTCATCACTCACCTGTGCGGGGTCGATCTGGTCGATTGGGGCGATCTCTGCGGGAAATACGTCTGCCACGATCCCGACTGCGACGACAATCGCCACCACGGACACACCGGTTGCCACCTTCCACATCTTCATTCGGTCACCCTCATCTTGTCTTGGTCCGTCCTTGATCCAGGAATGTCGGCCTATCGTCGGACTCCTGGGGTTTCGATTGCCAGCCCGGCCCCGCGCACCGCAAGGAAGGTTTCCAGCGCCAGATACTCGTCCGAACCATAGTCATAGGGCTCGGCCCTTATAGATTCCATGCACCAGGTGAACATCCTTTGCCGCGATCCGAAATCGCTCCAGGTCAGGCGGTAGATGGGAAAGGCGTTGATCTGGCCCTGGCTGATGGTATCGCCCCGCAGCTTTTCGCCCCAGTGGTCCTGATGGCAATTGGCGCAAGACAGGTTCAACTGCCCTCGACGGGTGGTGAAGATCTCGCGCCCCGTCTCGATCCAGGGCGCGCTTTCCGGTGTGACGGCGACATTCATCGGCAGGCCGCGCGACTGAAACCCGATCAGCGCCGTGAGGGCAAGCAGGTCTTCCGAGCCGTAGGCCGGGGCCGCAGCGCCCAGTCGACCTGCGATTTCGCTGATGACTTTCATCTCCAGACTGACCATCCGCCCCGACACAGGGTCTGTTCGCGGATACCCCGCGGCAACCCCTGCCATGTCGGTGGCGATGTTCTGGTGGCAGGATTGACAGGTTGCCCCGCCGTCCGTCCATTCCTGTCCCCACAGCGTTGCGCCCTTTTCCACCAGAAACATGGCGGGGTTCAGGAAGTCGTCATCCTGAAGCTGCCGCGTCTCAGGCTCCATGAACTGATAGCCCGAGATGGGGGGGGCATCGGTGTACCCGGCCGAGGCGACCATTGCCAACAAGCAGGACCCAAGCATGATGAGGTGCGGTTTCATCTTACTCGGCCAGCGTCATCAGAAAGGCGGTCACGTCCTCGACCTGCTGCGGATCGTAGATGGTCTTGCCCCGCCACCTGCTGCCGACACGGAACAGACCGTCGATGGCAAAATAGGGCGGCATGATTGTTTCGGGCGATGCCTTGCGGGCGTCGATGATCCGCAGCCGCACCGCGTCCGCCGTGAAGCGGTCCGCAACGCCGTCCAACGACGGCCCCAGCACCCCCTGATCCCGGTCGGGCAGGGAAGATACACTGTGGCAGATCAGGCAACTGGGCAGCGACGGATCGCGCAGTATCGCGAGGCCGCGCGCGGGGTCGCCCGGCACCCCGGTCAGCGAACCGGCGTCACCCTGCGCGGCTGTCGCGGTGCATGCCGCTGCAAGCCAGAGCATGAGAACGTTCCAGGTCATCTGTTTCAACGCTGATCAGCCGAACAAGACAGTTGTAAGATTGGAATACCAGCTGCGGGCATGGTCCGCCTCTTTCGCACGGAATTCCGTCGTGGCGTCGATCGGGCTTGTGCCGCCGGCTCCTTCGACGGATTTCAGGTGCCCATCCTCTGTCACGCGGTAAACCCCGGCAATCGAGATTCCGTAGCCGGGCGACAACAGGCTGTAGCAGGTGTTCAACAATGTGCCCCGCTCAGGTGCCCGACCATTGAGCATTGCGGACAGAACATGGGCGCAGACCCCGCCCTGAACGGCAGCCGAAAAGCCGCTTTTGGGCATGTCGCCGACAATGGCGGCATCGCCCAACACATGAACCCCCGGGACGAAGCTGGATTCAAAGGTCGCCTGATCCACGGCGCACCATTCCCCATCCCCGCCAAGGCCCGCGTCCAGCGCGAGGTGTGGCGCGCTTTGTGGCGGGATAAAGTTGATCACATCGCCATTGAAGGTCTCAAAAGCCGTGGTGATGGACATCTGGCCACCGTCCACGTTCAAGATCCCGCCGTTTTCGGAAAAGGGGACATACGTGATCATGCCGGGGTACAGCGCCTCCCAACCCTGCATGAACAGCGACTGCTTGGAAAAGCTGTCCTTGGCGTCAAGGATGATGATCTTGGCGGTCGGGTTGGTTTTGGACAGCGCATGCGCCATCAGGCTGGCGCGTTCATAGGGTCCCGGCGGGCAGCGATAGGGATTGTTCGGAACCGAGATCAGAACGGTGCCACCCTGCGGCAAAGCAGCCAGTTGATCGCGCAGCAACAGGGTCTGCGGGCCGGCCTTCCAGGCATGCGGCATCACCTCTTCCATCGCTTTGGAATAGCCGGGGACGGCGTCGTATTTCATCTGAATGCCGGGCGACAGGACCAGCCTGTCATAGGAAAGAGCTGTGCCGTCGTCCATCCGGACGGTACGGGCGGCGGGGTCGATGGCCGTGGCGCGCCCCACGACAAGCCGGACCCCCGCGGCGACAAGCGCGTCATATTGGAACGTGATGCTCTGGATCGGAAGTTCGCCCGCGATGACCAGATTGGAAAACGGGCAGGTGGTGAACGCGGCCGCTTCCGTGACCAGCGTCACCTCGATGTCCGGATCAATCTGCGTCAGGGTACGCGCCACGGCCGCGCCGCCGAAACCGCCCCCAACAATGACGACCTTTGCACGGCCCTGTGCCAGGGCAGGCGCTGCCAGCAGCATGCCGGAGACGACAGTCGTGGACAGTGCCAGCGTTTCCCGCCGGGTGAAACCTGTCATGGCTGGGGCCCTTTCAACTGCGATATGTAGCGCGCCAGACTCTCCCGCTCCGCGTCAGCCGTACCGACCATGAACCTGTGCATGATGGTGGTTTCTGACGCACTCGATGCAAAGGAGTTCAGCAGCGCCAGAAGATCCTCCATGGGTCTGCCTTGAATGGCCGGGATCGAACTGTTGGTACCTGCCACACCATGGCAGACCTGACAGGACAGATAGTCGATTTCCACCCGCTCTGCCGACGCTGCCCCCACCGAGAGTGCGATAAGGAAGGTGATGCCGCCCAATAGTCTAAGCATTTCTTGCCAAACCGAAAAACCTCCACCGATGATTCGAGTGTGACATGAAAACCTATCGCAAATTCGGATTTCCCATATCCCTTTTTTCAATGAAGTTGGTGCTATGATTGGGAAGAAGGGGCTTATG
>CAMDHB010000347.1 GCA_945897655.1 Pseudorhodobacter antarcticus | reverse complement strand
CCGGATGGCAAGGTCAAGGTCATCTGGTTCAACGATCCCGAAGGCAACGGTCTGAGCCTGACCGAGGCTTGAACCTTCCGTCGAATTCAGGTCGTTGACGCATGCTCATGCGGCCGGCTTCTTTACAGATGAGCCAACACCGACCGTGCAGCACGCCGGCCCGGCGGTTCGCCGCCAAGCCCAAGGCGATCCATCGTCAAGGACATCGCCTTATCCTGCCCGGTCCGGTCGCGCAGCAAGGCAATGACGGCGAGGGCGATCAGGTCAGACCTGCATCGTTCGCCGATGTACTCCGGCACAACCCGGGTGTCCGACACAAGATTGACCAGCGTTACTGTGTCGATCAACAACGCCCGATTGGTCAGCCAATAGGTGATAGGATGCATGCGATAGGCAATCACCATCGGAAGATGATTCGCTGCCAATTCAAGTGACACGGTCCCCGAGGCCGCTATGGCCACATTGGCGCAGGCAAATGCTGCGCGTTTGGTTGCCGCGTCTTCAATGATCATTGGCTTCACCGGCCAATCCGCCACCAGCTCCCGCACAAGAGGCGCAACATGCGGCACAGTTGGCAATGCCACGCGCAGGTTCGGAAACACCTTGGCGATTTGACCGAGCGTTTCCCCGATGACGGGTGCCAGTCGCGTCACCTCGCCTCGGCGTGACCCGGGCAGGGCCAGGATCAACGGCTCAGACCCCTCCATCAAACGGCATTCATTCGGTGTAGCCAACGGTTCCGCCACCACAGGATGACCAACGAAATCGCAGGTCATGCCGGCGGCCGTCATGTAGGGTGGTTCGAACGGAAGCAGGGCCAGAACATGGTCGATTACCTTGGCCATTTTTGCGGCGCGGTGCGGACGCCATGCCCAGACGGATGGCGCGACATAGTGGATCGTGCGTTGGGTCGGGCGGGCTGCCTTGACAATCGTCGCCACGCGCAAGCAAAAATCGGGGCTGTCGATAGTGATCATGGCCGCCGGTGCCAAAGCGATCGCGGCGGCGGCGGCTTCGGCAATCCGGCGTTTCAGGTGGAAATACTTCGGCAACACTTCGACCAGACCCATGATCGACAATTCGGCCATCGGAAAAATCGACTTCAGGCCCTCGGCCTCCATCGCAGGGCCGCCGATGCCGTGAAACTCGACCTCGGTCAACTCCTTCAGACCAGCCATCAGCGCCGCACCCAAACGGTCACCGGACGGCTCGCCCGCAATCAAAAACAGTTTCAACATGGGCGTGCCCACAAGAACAGCCCCAGTCGCTCCGCTTCTTCTTGCATCGCATCCAACCCCAAGCAGATGACAGAACCCGCCTCGAACGCAATTCCGCCCAATCCGGCGGCGGAAACTTTGTGCAAAGTATCCAACCCTATGGCAGGCTGATCAATCCGTCGGTCCTGTTTGGGCTTCGGACCTTTGTAAAGAAGCCCGCGCCCATGAGCCGGATTGGGGCGCAATAGTTTCGGCATGGCCGCGACCTGGTCCAGCATTGCGTCCGTTCCCGGCAACGCCTCGACCGCCAGACACAGGCCCTGTGCCACACAAGCCCCCTGCCCGACATCAACTTCCCCAAGGGCCGCGACGATATTTGCCGCGCGCAATGCGTCACTTTCGTCACGGGCAGTCAACTTGCCTGCGATCAGTCCCGGTCCCGGAAAAAGGGCGGGCGCCAGGTCAGACACAGCCTTGACCAGAAAACCCTCCTCCTCAAAAATCGCAATGAACTCGCGCAGCGTACCATCGTCGCCCGACTGCATCGCGGTCAGCATGCGCGGCACAAGTTGCGCTGTCGCTGCATCAAACAAGGAAGGGTCAAGCTGCGGGCGCCGAACCGCACCAGCAAAGGCGACCTCGGTGACACCCTGTTCGGCCAAGGCGCGCAACATCGGCATCAACCGCTCAAGCCGAAACGTGATGTCCGGGCGAACCGCCTCCGGAACAAACCCGTCAAGGGCACAGACAAAAGGCCGCTCCTGCAATGCCGCGATCACAGCCTGAGGAAGCGAGCCCATTCCCGCGATCAGGGCCAGCGTTGTCATTTCGGCGTCAGAAAGGAACGGTCCGATCCACCCAGAATGAAAGCCGTCATTTCCAAGACCTGTGCAGAAGTGGCCGTTTCCGCAATCAAGCGAACGCGATCAAGAAATGTGCCGTCACCTTTGGCCATTACATCATATGCCGCCCGCAACGCCTGAATGTCAGCGCGGTCGGTTCCACGCCGTTTCAGACCTACAAGGTTCAACCCATCCAACTCGCCCCGGGGGCCCTGAACCAACCCGTAGGGGATAACGTCATTCGTCACCATCGTCACCGCACCGATGATGGCCCCCTGACCCACGCGAACCCACTGGTGAATGCCCGACAATCCGCCAATGATGACGTCATCACCAATCTGGCAATGCCCAGCTATCGCAACCTGATTGGCCAGAATTACCCGGTTCCCTAATCTGGCATCATGACCGACATGGCTTCCCGTCATCAGCAGGCAATCGTCGCCAACTTGTGTGACCCCGCCACCGCCTTCGGTCCCGGTGTTCAAGGTGGTCCCTTCGCGGATCCGGCACCTTGCGCCCACGATCAACCGGGTACGCTCTCCCCGGTACTTCAGGTCCTGCGGCACTTCACCGACGGTCGCATGTGGAAAAATCACCGTCCCGGCGCCAACTTCGGTCCAACCCGTGACAACGGCATGCGATTTGACCTCAACACCGTCCTGCAAGGTGACGTCCGGTCCGATTACCGAAAAGGGACCAACCGTCACGCCCGCACCAATCTGGGCACCAGAATCCACCACGGCCAAGGGATGGATACGTGTGGACAGCATCGAGTTCATGCCTTGGGCAGGTCAAACATGGCAGTAAACGTGGCTTCGGTTGCAAGTTCACCTTCAACCATTGCCTTGCCTTCAAATTTCCATACACGACCGCCGCCACGCAGTGTCTTTACATGCAGTTCCAAGACATCGCCCGGCACCACCTTGCGACGGAACTTGACCGCATCGACGCCCATAAAGAACACTTTGGCCTGCTTGTCGATCAGGCCCATTGTCACGCCAACCAGAACTCCAGACGTCTGTGCCATCGCTTCAATAATCATCACACCCGGCATGATGGGCATGTCGGGAAAGTGGCCCTGAAAATGGGGCTCATTGTTCGTGACATTCTTGATCCCGACGCACGAAACACCCGAGACGATGTCGCGGACCTTGTCGATCAACAAGAAGGGATAGCGATGTGGGATGATACGTTGGATCAGGGCAAGATCCGCGAAATGTATCGCTTTGTCGGATTCAGTCATGATCGCTCCTTGCACAAGCGCACCGCGCGCAGGTGCGGGGCAGTTATCCCTGACTAGCAACTTACCAACGGCGAAACAAGGTTCCCTCAGGGGCCCGGTGCCGGCTCGGACAATGGGGCCACCTTGGTACCATCCCCCAATCGCGCATCCAGTTCCACAAGCGCACGATCAGTGACATCAATGCTGTCGAACGACAAGATTACAGCATCCTTGTTCAGGATCGCAAATGCCCCAAGCTGGCGCATCAGTTCGGCCAGGATGGGAACGGCGGCATCAAAAAACTGCTTGCGGCCCAGGTCCCGATCGGTCGTCAGTTGCTTGCTCTTGGCCTCTTGCTCTGCCCGAATGCGTTCAACCTTTTCGTCAAACGCGGTAGCAAGCTCGTTGAAACGGGCGGGCGCGAGGGATGCGCGCTGTGTTGTCAGGCGGGCTTCTTCGGCCGACAAATCCGCTTCGATCGTTCGATTCTCAGCGACAAGGGCCTGCGTGGCCAACTGCGATTTGGCCTCAATCGCCCGACCATACATAGAATCGCGGTAAAGCCGGTCTTGATCCACCGTCAGGATCTGTGGTGCCGAAGTTTGCTGCGCACTGCCGACCCCGGGCAGGCAAAGGCCCAA
>CAMDHB010000346.1 GCA_945897655.1 Pseudorhodobacter antarcticus | reverse complement strand
AATCGGCGCTGCAGGGTGGCGCGTTGCTGGAGGTGCCCGATTTCGGGCAACCGCCGGCAGACTGGCCGCTACTGACCTATCCGACACGCGGGGATGAGCCCACCCGCCCGCGCCTGCCGGACCTGAAGGTGCCGGCGTTTCCGGCCTGATACGGCGGCACGGGGGCCCTGAGCGGCTGGCACTATCGGCGCAGGCTCAGTTCTGTCTGTCAACAGAATGGCTTAGGCCGTCACGCGCATGGACATGCCGCCATCCACCGTCAAAACCTCGCCCGTGATGAAATCATTGGTCAGCATCTGGATGGCGGCACTCGCCACATCCTCGACCGTGCCTTCGCGACGCAGCGGGATGCGGTTGGCGATGTTGTGCGCCTTGGCGGTATCGGTCATCCGCGCGTGAAAGCGGGTGCGGATGATGCCCGGAGCGATGACATTGACCCGTATGCCCTGCGCGGCATGGTCAAAGGCCAGGGCGCGTGCCATGGGTATCAGCGCACCCTTCACGGTCTGATAGGCGACGGTTCCGGGGCAACCGCGCAGTCCTGCGACAGACGACACCAGCAACACAGCGCCCCCTTGCCGGGCGAGATGGGGCTGTGCGGCCCGGAACAGGTGAAACACCGGGTGCACATGCAGCGCAAAGGCATCCATCCAGGCGTCGGGGGTTACGTCCATCACCGTTCCGGGAACCGGGCCGCCCGCAGCATGAACCAGCATGTCAACGCGGCCAAAGGCAGCGGCGGCGCGGACGATCAGGGCAGCGCAATAGTCGGGGTCGGCAACGCTGCCAAGGTCGGTCATGACGCGCGCTGGCCCGTATTGGCGGACCAGATCGGCCGCTTCATCGGTGGGATTGCGCCCGTTCAGAACGACATTTGCGCCCGCAGACAAAAGCTGGCGGGCAATTTCCAGCCCGATTCCGCGGGTTCCGCCGGTGATGATGGCAAGCTTGTCTGCAACTTCATACATCGTGAATTTCCTTTAGTGCGACGGTCAGCGCGCAAGGTTCTGGCCGCATCAAACCCATGATCCACCCTGCTGAAGCACGATGTAGACATTCTTCAGTGTCGAATATTCATCAAACCCGTGCCGACCCAGTTCACGGCCCATCCCGCTTTGACGAAAGCCCGATATGCCCATTTCCGGCCCGCCGGTTCCCGCCCCGTTGATCCAGGTGCGCCCTGCCCGCACGGCGCGGATGGTCTGAACCGCCTTGCCCAGATCATTGGTCCAGACATTCGCCGACAGGCCATAGTTGGTGTCATTGGCCAGACGGATCGCCTCTTCGGCGGTATCAAAGGTCTGCACGGCCAGCACCGGCCCAAAGATTTCGTCGCGGGTGATCGACATGTCCGGCCCAGCCTCGGCAAAGATGGTTGGGGCGAAATAGTTGCCGGAATTGCCCAGACGCCGCCCGCCCACCACAAGGCCCGCGCCATCGCGGATACCTTCGCCCACGTAATGTTCGACCTTTTCCAGATGCGGGCGGTGGATCATCGCGCCGATCTGGGTTGCGGGGTCCAGGGGGTCGCCCACCCGGACATTGCTGGCGATATGGATCAGCCGTTCCAGCACAGCATCCTTGACCTCGCGCTGCACGATCATCCGGCTGTTCGAGATGCAGGCCTGACCCTGACCGCCAAAGATTGACCGGGCAATGGTGTCGGCAGCGGCATCACGGTTGGCATCGGCAAAGACAATCGCCGGGCCCTTGCCGCCGAGTTCCAGCCCGACCCGCTTGATCCGCGCGGCGGCCAGCCCACCCACAATCTGCCCCACCCGGAACGACCCGGTGAAGTTGATCATGTCGCAGGCGGGGTGTTCGGCAAACAACTGGCCCACCGGGTTGCCATAGCCGGTGACCACATTGATCACGCCATCGGGAATGCCAGCCTCGCGCGCCATCTCGGCCATGCGGATGGTCGAACCGGAGGTGAACTCGCTGGGCTTGACCACCACGCAGCAGCCCGCGCCAATCGCCCATGGCACACG
Organism: Pseudorhodobacter antarcticus; assembly: GCA_945897655.1. GTDB lineage: Bacteria > Pseudomonadota > Alphaproteobacteria > Rhodobacterales > Rhodobacteraceae > Stagnihabitans. Next base: position 1,938 of record CAMDHB010000346.1, on the reverse strand, counting down.
CTCGGACCCGATCAGCAGGGGAAAGTTCCACGGCGTGACGATCCCCACCACGCCGATGGGCTGGCGCAGCATCAGACCCAAGGCGCCCGGGCCGAAATCATTGTGGCTTTCGCCCTCCAGCCCCCGGGCGTGGCCTGCCGCATAGGACCAAAGTTCGGCCGAGTAATTCATTTCGCCCCGGGCCTGTTCCAGGGTCTTGCCAACCTCCAGACACTCGATCAGGGCCAACTCCTCGCGGTGGGCATGGATCAGTTCGCCCAGACGCTCGATGCGCTTGGCGCGGTCGGCCCCGCTCATCCGGGGCCAGGGGCCTTCGTCAAAGGCGCGGCGGGCGGCCAAGATGGCACGCTCGCTGTCCGCCGCACTGCCGTTCGGAATTTCAGACACGATCACGCCTTCGTAGGCCGGGCTTTCGCGCTTCAGCGTCTCGCCACTGGCGGCATCGACGCTTTGCCCGTTGATCAACATCTGAAACCGCATCGGGCTGGCAAAGCGCGGATCGGCTTTGCGGGGTTCGATGAAAGGGGCAAGTTTGATCATGTCAGGCGTCCTGTTCGGTATCCCGTGCAGCCCAAGTCAGGCCACGGCGCAGGATCAACCGCGCTTGGGGGTGAGAGAGTTCTTCGGGCACATGGCCCAAGGCGGTGTAGAAGATCCGGCCCGCGCCGAAATGGCGCTTGATCACGACGGGCATGGTCACGCCGCGCGACGCAGGGTCATATTCGCCCGAGAATGTGGTGGTGGCCAGAATTTCGACCGAGGGGTCATGGAGCAGATAGTATTGTTCCGAGTGATAGTCGAAATCGGCGATGCCTTGCATCACCGGGTCATGGGGCCGGGTCACGGTCACCCGGTACCGGGCCGCCATGTCGCCAGGATGCCCGACCCAATGCAGGCCGCACAGATAGTGAAACCGCACCGCGCTGTGGAATGACGCGGCCAGCCCGCCGTGATAGCCGGCAAGGCCCGTCCCAGCCCGCACGGCGCGTGTCAGGCTGTCGACCAGCGCGGTGTCGATCTGGTCATTGGTGATCACGGGCACGACAAGGTCAAACGTGGCAGCCTCGGCAAAGGCCGCGTAATCGGGGGTCAAGGTCACGTCAAACCCGTCGTCGGACAGGATTTGGGCCACGATATTCGCCCCCTCCTCCGGCCTGTGCCCGGCCCAGCCACCCCAGGGGATCAACGCGCGTCTTTTCATCTCAGGCCTGCAAATGCAAAGTTGCGGCGGCCACCTGATGGGCAAGTGGGTCGCCTTTCACGAAACGTTCAACCTCGGCCACGGCCATCTCGCCCAGACGTTCGCGTTCGCGCCCGACGGCGCCTGCAATATGCGGCGTCAAAAGCACGTTCGGCAGATCGTAAAGCGGTGATGTGGCAGGCAAGACTTCGGGGTCGGTCACGTCAATGACGGCAGATATCCGCCCTGACACCAGTTCGCGCGTCAGCGCCGCCTGATCAACCAGACTGCCGCGGGCAGTGTTGATCAGCGTCCCCCCATCGCGCAGCAGGGCCAGACGTCGTGCATCAATCATGTGGCGGGTGGATTCGAGGGCGGGGGCATGCAGCGACAGCACATCCGAATGCCGGATCACCTCATCCAGCGGCAGGTTTTGAACACCCAGAGTGACGGCCTCGGCGGCGGAAAGATAGGGGTCATGGACCAGCACCGACAGATCGAACGGGCGCAACAGGTCAATCACCCGGCGTCCGATGCGCGACAGACCAACAATGCCCACGGTCTTGTGCCAGTTCCCAACCGGTTCGTCCGTCAATTGTTCGGGATGCGTCTGATCGCGCTTGCGCCGGTACAGGTCCTGAAAGCCAAAGACATCCTTGTTGGCAAACAGGATCGCGGCCAAGGTGAATTCGGCCACCGGAATGGCATTGGCGGCGGCGGCATTGCAGACGGAGATGCCAGCGTCAAAGACCTCGGAT
>CAMDHB010000345.1 GCA_945897655.1 Pseudorhodobacter antarcticus | reverse complement strand
CAGGGCTGCGGGTGAGATCAGAGGCGCGGCGAGGGCCCCCAGTGAAAACGACCCCGCCACAAGGGCCGAAAATGACAGCATCGCCAGATGGCCGCGCCCTGCCGGGGTCAGGGTCATTCGCAGGACCAGTCCTGTGCATGGTTCTTCAGAATGGCCAGAAAGCTTTGCACCTTGAGCGAGCGGTGCAGATCGACATGGGTCACAATCCACAAGGGCGCCACCCATTCGGGCAGGGGGGGCATGATCTGTACCAGCATGTCATCATCCCGCGCAGAGCGGGTGTTCACAAATCCCATGCCGATGCCGCCCCGGATTGCATCCAGCACCGCCGAGGTATCGGAGGCGCGGTAAACCACGGATTGCGGCGGCACATGAGCCTGCATCCAGCGATAAAACGGCGCGCGGTTGCCGGAATCGTCAGCCCCCACAAAGCGGTGGCTGGCCATTTCCGCGACCGTCTGGGCGTGGCCATGCCGGGCGATGTAGGATTTGGAGGCAAACAGGCCCATGTGCATGGTGACCAGAGGCTGCACGACATTGTCAGGCTCTTGCGGGGCGCCGCCGGCACGGATGGCGACATGCGCCTCGCCATAGTCCAGCCGAAACACCCGCATGTCGCTGATGAAGCGGATGGTGACGGCTGGATGTGCCTCCTGAAAGGCGGCAAACACCGGGGTCAGCAGCGCCGAGATGCCGTTGATCGAGGTGACAACCAGTTCGCCCGACACGGTTTCGCCATGCCCCTTGATGCGCGACACAAGCTGGCTGAACTGTTCCTCGGTGGTCTGGGCGACCTTGAGCAGTTCTTGCCCCGCCTCGGTCGGGGTGTAGCCGCGGGCGTGGCGTTGGAACAGTTTGGAGCCGAGGCGTTTTTCCAGCGCGTCGATGTGGCGGATGACGGTGGCGTGGTGGACGCCCAGAACCTCGGCCGCGCCTGAAACGGTGCCAAGGCGGGCGACCTGAAAGGCGGTGCGGATCTCGTCCCAGGTGTCGATCATCATCTGTGCAATCCTGAACAGCTTGAGGGCAGTTTGACGTGATTGAGTGCGCAGGGGCAAGTGGTTTAGTGTGCGGGGACACGCGAACAGGAAAGGAAACGCGATGAATTCGATTGTGGTGACGGGGATCAAAGTGGTGCTGACCTTGGCCTTTGCGGCGGCGGGTGGCGCCAAGCTGGCCGGGGCCGAGATGATGGTGCAGACCTTTGACGCGGTGGGGGTGGGCCAGTGGTTCCGCTATGTCACCGGGGTAATCGAGTTCGGCTCGGCCATCCTGCTGTGGGTGCCGGGCTTTACTGCCTATGCCGCTGGGTTGTTGGTGTGCACGATGATCGGGGCGTTCATTGCCCATATGACGGTGCTGTCGGCGATGGGCATGGGGGCGGCTGTGCCTTCCGTGGTGCTGGGTTTGCTGGCGGCCCTTGTGCTGTGGGCGAACCGGGCGCAACTGTCGCGCTGAGGGGTGGCCGGACAGGTCCGGGGCGCTGCCCCGGGCCCCGGGATATTTCAGCCAGAATGAAAGGGCGGGGCGATGCATGAGGCAGCGTGTCATTGCGGGGCGGTGCAGTTCCGGGTGCGGTTGCTGGACGGGTTTGATTGGGTCTGGCGCTGCACCTGTTCCTATTGCCGGATGCGGGGGGCGATTGCCGTATCGGCCCGGTTGGAGGATATCGCCTTTGTCCAAGGTGAGGGGAACCTGACGCTGTACCAGTTCAACACCGGCACGGCGAAGCATTACTTCTGCAAGATCTGCGGCATCTATACCCATCACCAACGCCGGTCCGACCCCAGCCTGTTTGGTATCAACGTGGCCTGTCTGGCAGGGGTCAGCCCGTTCGACTTTGCCGAGGTGCCGGTGGTGGATGGGGTGGCCCATCCGTCCGACACCGGGGGCGGGTCGCGGCAGGTGGGTGTGCTGCGGTTTGAGGCGCTCGAGTAGCGGGGCGGTTGCCGGGGCAGGGTATGGACGCCGGGTGGCCTGCTTTACTGTCAGCGGTTTATGCAATTCCTACTTCAGCTTTAACCGCTCCCCCTTTCTTTTGCCCGGAATCAAGGCGCTTGCGCCGCCGGGCAGCGCCTGCCCGCCCCCACGGGCAGGCGCTTTTGCAGAGGGCGCGCCTAGAACATCTGCGGGGTTGGTTGTGCCATAAAGTGCCTAGAACAGCCACAGCAGCGCCTACCCGGCGGTCAGGCGCTGCCCTATATCGGGCTTGCGGCCTGTGTCGGCCTTGTCTTGCAGCGGTGCTACACCCCCAAACCACCCACCCCGCTTGACTCACGCCCCCCACAGGCGTAAGCGCGGCGCTGAATTCCCCGGAGGCCCAACGCTTCCGGTCCCTTGGCTTTTGCCGGGATCGCCATCTGTCAGCGCGTTGCGCCCACAGGTGCCGTTCTGCATTGCCTTTGGACAACCGCCCGCCGCCCCCATATGGGGGTTTTGACAAAGGAGAGTGCCATGTTTGAGAGCCTGTCAGACCGCCTTGGTGGCGTATTTGACCGCCTGACCAAGCAGGGGGCCCTGTCTGAAGCGGATGTGGACGCCGCCCTGCGTGAGGTGCGGACGGCGCTGTTGGAGGCGGACGTCTCTCTGGCTGTGGCGCGGGATTTCGTGAAGGCGGTCAAGGTCAAGGCGACGGGGCAGGCGGTGACGAAGTCGGTCACGCCGGGCCAGCAGGTCGTCAAGATCGTCCATGACGAATTGGTGCGGGTTCTGGCGGGGGATGGCGCGCCCGAGGATCTGAAGATCGACAACCCGCCAAGTGCCATTCTGATGGTGGGTTTGCAGGGCTCAGGCAAGACGACCACCACCGCCAAGCTGGCCAAGCGGTTGAAAGAGCGGAATGGCAAGCGGGTGCTGCTGGCATCTCTCGACACCAACCGCCCGGCGGCGATGGAGCAGTTGGCCATTCTGGCGGGGCAGATCGGGGTAGATAGTCTGCCCATCGTCAAGGGCGAAACTGCAGTGCAGATCGCCAAGCGGGCCAAGTCGCAGGCGATCATGGGCGGCTATGACGTGCTGTTTCTGGACACCGCGGGCCGGTTGCACATTGACGAAGTGCTAATGGATGAAGTGCAGGCGGTGCGCGACATTGCCCAGCCGCGTGAGGTGCTGCTGGTTGTCGATGGTCTGACCGGGCAGGACGCGGTCAATGTCGCGTCCGAATTTGACGGCAAGGTTGGCATCACCGGTGTCGTGCTGACGCGGATGGACGGCGACGGGCGCGGCGGTGCGGCGCTGTCGATGCGGGCCGTCACGGGCAAGCCCATCCGCTTTGTCGGCATGGGCGAGAAGATGGACGCCTTGGAGACGTTCGAGGCGGACCGTGTTGCAGGCCGCATCTTGGGCATGGGCGACATCGTGGCGCTGGTCGAGCGGGCGCGCGAGACGTTTGAGGCCGAGCATGCCGAGCGGATGGCCAAGCGCTTTGCCAAGGGTCTGTTCAACATGAACGACCTGAAAAGCCAGCTGGAACAGATGATGAAGATGGGCGGCATGCAGTCGATCATGGGCATGTTGCCCGGGATGACCGGCATGGCCAAAGCGGCGGAAAAGGCCGGCTTTGACGACAAGATGCTGAAGCGCCAGATCGCGCTGATCAACTCGATGACCAAGAAGGAACGGGCTAACCCGGACCTGCTGGCTGCCAGCCGCAAGAAGCGCATTGCCAAGGGCGCGGGGCTGGAAGTGTCGGATCTGAACAAGCTGCTGAAGCAGCATCAGCAGATGGCCGAGATGATGAAGAAGATGGGCAAGGGTGGCATGATGAAGCAGGCCATCAAGCAGATGATGGGTGGGGGCGATGCCATGCCTGACCTGAAGAGCATGGACCCGGCCAAGCTGGAGGCGGCATCGAAGGCGATGCAGCAGGGGATTGGCAGCCAGTTGGGCGGGATGCCGCGCGGTCTGGGCCTGCCCGGGGGCGGGTTGCCCAGCGGGTTGTCG
>CAMDHB010000344.1 GCA_945897655.1 Pseudorhodobacter antarcticus | reverse complement strand
TGGCGCTGCGACCTGTCTGCTTGTGCCGTCGTGGCTGCTGATCCAGGGGCAACCGACGATCTGGCGCAGGGTGTACCGCCGGGATTTTCTGGACAACCGCGACATCTGGTTCCCCGAACATATCCGCGCCTTTGATGACCAGATCTTTCAATTGCTGACCCTGCAAAAGGTCAACGATGTGCCGATGCTGGACGGGGTGGTCTATCACTATCGCCAGCATGCGCAGCAGGACATCAAGCAGGGCGACGAGCGGAGTTTCTATTCGCTGGAAATGTTCCGGATGATGCTGAAACGTGGCGTGACCGAAGGGTGGAATGATTTCCGGCCGATGCTGCTGTCGTTTGTCAACACGGTGAACTGGTGCTGGCACGGGTTGCGGGTCGATCTGCGCCCGGCGTTTGAACGGGGTGCGGCCGAGCTTTGGGTCTATGCCCAGATCACGCTGGACCCTGCGGCGTTTCGCGACCTGCCCAACGAGGCCTTTGCCCCGCCGGATTTTCCCTATTATGTCCGCAAGTTGCGAGACAAACTTAAACCGTTGGAACATTCGTACGGCAGCATCTATCTGGATTCGTTCGACATGCATACGGTGATGATCAAATCAGCGCAGGGGCGTCCTGCGGCGGGCAAGGGTCCTGCAGTCTGACGAACCCGCTAATGGCGTTGCGGCAGGCTTGCGAGCAGGGCGCGTGCTGCGGCCTGGGGGTTTGGGGCAGCCCAGATCGGGCGACCCACGACGATATGGTCGGCACCGTTGATCAAAGCCTCGGCCGGGGTGGCGGTGCGCTTTTGGTCGCCAAGGGCAGCACCTGCGGGGCGCACACCGGGGGTCACGATCAGACGGCCCTTGGCCTGCGGCAGCGCGCGGATCGCGGCGGCCTCTTGCGGTGAGGCGATGACGCCATCGGCGCCCGCCTCAAACGCAAGGGCGGCGCGTTCAAGGGTGATGTCGTGGATATCGCCGGGTTTGATCAGGTTGGCGTCCAGATCGGCACGGTCGAGCGAGGTCAGGATCGTGACGGCGAGGATTTTCATGGCACCCTTGCCCTGAGCGGCGGCGCGAATGACCTGTGGGTCACCGTGAACCGTCAGGAAATCAAGCTCATACTGTGACAAGCCCCGGACTGCCGCCTCGACCGTGGCGCCGATGTCGAACAGCTTCATGTCCAGAAAGATGCGCTTGCCGTGTTCCTGCTTCAACTCGTTCGCCAGGGCCAGACCGCCGCCAGTGAGCATGCCAAGGCCGATCTTGTAGAAATTCACCGTATCGCCAAGGCTTTGGGCAAGTCCCATGCCCTGCAGAAGGTTTGGCACATCAAGGGCCACAATGAGCCGGTCATCAGCTGTGGAATTCAGGGCATTGGGCATGGGCAACCTCCAACATTTTGGCGCTGATGCGCGTGGGCGTGCGCCGTGTCAAGGCGGCACGCCCGGAGGCTGTGGGCTTAGCGGGGCAGCCAGGTGTCGTAATCGCTGACCAGCAGGTGGGTGGGGGCCACATCCTCGTCAATCTCGGCGAAGCGGCCGATGGGTTCGCGGAAGATGTTGTCGGTGACGTCGTCGTTGACGGTCGACACCTCGCCAATCAGAACATCGCCGCCCTCGCCCCAGAAGGCATGCCAGTCGCCGGGCATCAGGGTGACGCTTTCACCGGGGGCGAGTTTCAGTTTCTGCCCCGGTTTGTAGGGCACGTCGATGCCGTCGCAACGGACCAGACCGCCCTTGTCCTCGGCCCATGCGCCCTTGTCGTCCGAGCCGTAGAGTTCGACCACAAGGGTTGCGCCGCCCCGGTTGATGATGTCTTCGGCCTTCAGGAAATGGGTGTGCATGGGCGACAGTTGGTCCTGACGGCTGATCAGCAGCTTTTCGGCATAGCACATGCCGCCGCCGCGCTGCAGATCGGCCAAGGAACCGTTGCGCAGGGTGAACAGGAACAGGCCCATCTGATCGTAGCGGCCCTGACCGTAGTCGGTGATATCCCAACCACAGCGCCCCTCGATCACGCGGCGGGCGGTGGGGGCCCGCGACTTGAACTCGTCCGGGGTCCAGTTGGCAAAGGGGGGCAGGACAAAGCCGTAGTGGCGGATCATGTCATCCGCCGCTGCCATGATTTCGTTGATCCGCGACCGTTTCATCCAAGCCTCCTGCGTGAAAACGTTGTCCCCATTTAGACCAAGGGGGTTTGCGTCAACAAGGCCGTTCTGCGCCAAAACCGAAGTGTCAGCGCCGTGCCCGCCCCGGCAAGGGCAAGGATGAAACCCGCCCAGATGCCTGACGGCCCCATGCCACCCCAATGGGCCAGCATCCAGCCCAAAGGCAGGGCGACCGGCCAGTAGGCGATGGCCGACACGGCGGCGGGCCAGGCTGTGTCGGACAGGCCGCGCAGTGCGCCAAGCATGGCAGATTGCACCGCATCCGATATCTGCATCGGCGCGAAGACAAGAAAGATCGCCGTCGCCACGACCACAACTTCGGGGTCGTCGGTCACAAGGCGGGCAATCGCCTCGCCCCGGAGCGCCAGAACAAGGGCCGCCCCCACCAGCCAGATCATGGCCACGGAAAGGGCAGCCAAAGCTATGGGCCGCAGCGCCCCGGCGTTGCCAGCGCCGCGTTCCTGCGCCACGCGGATCGCCACAGCCCCTGCCACCCCAAGGGGCACCATATAGAGTACCCCGCCAATCGACTGGGCCACCTGATTGCCCGCCAAAGCCAAGGTGCCGAAGGCACCGATCAGCAAGGTTGCCACGCTGACCGCGGCACTTTCGACCACGTACATGGCCCCCAGGGGCGCACCTTCGCGGAAGGTCAGACCCATCTCGCGCTGATCAACGTCGCGGCGCAAGCGCAACCGCCGCATCGACGGTGCCAAACGCCACCATGTGAAGGCCGCTGTCAGCGCCAGGGTTTCCGCCAGAAATGAGGCCAAACCGGCCCCGGTCAACCCAAGTTGTGGCAAGGGACCAATGCCCCAGATCAGCGCATAGTTGAGGGGGATGTTGATCGCCACGCCAAGGAAGGCAAAGGCGGTGCCGAGCCAAGGGCGGTCCACCGCCTCGAACGAGGATTTGAATGCCGTCAGGACTGAGAACGGGATCAGAAAGGCGCAGATCCAGAACCAATAGCCTGGCATGGCGGCAATCACCTCAACCGGTTGGCCAAGGAACGGCAGCAAGAACCAGATCGCCCCCATCACAAGTGCGCCGCCCAGTCCCACCAGCAAACCCAAGGCCAGTCCCGAGCGCAGGATGGTCGAGATGCGCCGCCCTTCCCCCGCCCCCCAGGCGGCCCCGATCCGCACGGAGAGCGCCGAAAGCATGCCGTAGATCGCGGCGTAAAACAGCATGGCCACAGCGCCGGTCAACCCGACGGCAGCAAGTGGCACGGGGCCAAGGGGGGCAAGCATCACGGAATCGGTCACACCGATCAGGGTGCTTGCCGCCAGACCCATCACGATGGGAAGGGCTAACCCCAAGATCCCCGGCACCTGACGCCAAATCGCCGTCAACATTGCCATCACTTGCCACCCTTACCATTTTCGCATACGAATCGAATGCTAAATTCCTATCTCACATACGGATCGTATGTCAACCTTGCCACATCCTTCAACAGCATCGCAGGCCCGCCCGCTTGGACGGGCCGAAGCCGCCGAGATGACTGCGCAGCGCCTTGTCGCAACGGCGCGCAGGGCCTTTACCTTGCAGGGTTTTGCGCAGGTCTCGCTGGATGCACTTGCGGCTGAGGCTGGTGTGACACGTGGTGCGCTGCATCACCATTTTCAGAACAAGGCCGGGCTGTTCGAGGCTGTCTTTCGCGAAGTTGATGCCGAGATTGGTGCCGAGTTGGAACTGATCTACGAGGCCGAAGGCGAGACGTGGTCCGGGCTGAAGGCCTGTTACCATGCCTATCTGGACCTTGCGCTGCGCCCTGACAATGCGCGCATCCTGTTTCGTGATGCGCCCGCCGTGAT
>CAMDHB010000343.1 GCA_945897655.1 Pseudorhodobacter antarcticus | reverse complement strand
AGATCGAATTTTTCGAAGGTGACTGGAACGGGCCACGCCTGTCCTCGGTCGGGTCGGCTGCTGAGGTGGTGCTAGACAGCATCGTTCTGGACGAGGGCGGCTATGGCGGTCAGGTCAAGGGCCATTTCAGCGCGACCTTGTGTGAGGCGGATGGCGAACCGATTGTGGTGGACAAGACCAAGTGCCAGCCGATCAGCGGGACATTTGACAGCCGGCTGCAAATCTCGGGCTCGTGAAGGCTTGCGTTTTAGCGGTTTTGTGGCAGACTGAATGAAATGCCCCCGTTAGAGGGGCTTTATGAGGCGTGCATGTCAACAAGTGTTTCGCGGCCTAAACTGGGGTCGATGTTCTATTTTGTCCTTGCAGCGACGCTGGGGACCTATTTCCTGTTCGCCGCCGTGCAGGGCGATTATGGCGTGTTCCGCCAAGCCCAGATCGCTGGTGAGGCGCGGACGCTGGAGGCGGAGCGTGACAAGCTGGTGGCCGATCTGGACCAGTTGCGGAACCTGACACGTCGCTTGTCGGACGGGTATCTGGATATTGACCTGCTGGACGAACAAGTACGCGATGTTCTGGGCTACGTCCGGGCGGATGAGATCGTCATTCGCTAGCCCCCCCTATGCGGGGAATGCATGGCACCTATGCAGGTCCGCCCATCCGGGAAATAAGAATTTGCGTTCAATCGCCGATGCGCTATGGATAGTTTAACGTTGAACTATTCTTGACCATCGACGGGAGGATGCGCCTTTGGCACCCAAGAAAGAGCCTGCAAAAACAAACGTCTCGAAAGACGATTTGCTGCACTATTACCGCGAAATGCTGCTGATCCGCCGATTCGAGGAAAAGGCCGGGCAGTTGTACGGCATGGGTCTGATCGGTGGGTTTTGCCATCTGTACATCGGGCAAGAGGCGGTTGTGGTCGGACTGGAGGCCTGCGCCAAACCGGGTGACAAGCGGTTGACCAGTTACCGCGACCACGGCCACATGCTGGCCTGCGGGATGGATGCCAATGGGGTGATGGCCGAACTGACCGGGCGGTCGGGCGGCTATTCCAAGGGCAAGGGCGGCTCGATGCACATGTTCTCGAAAGAGCGCCACTTCTACGGCGGGCACGGGATCGTGGGCGCGCAGGTGCCGCTGGGCGCGGGTCTTGCCTTTGCCGACAAGTATCTGGGCAATGACAACGTGACCTTCGCCTATTTCGGCGACGGGGCGGCGAACCAGGGCCAGGTGTACGAGACCTACAACATGGCCGAGTTGTGGAACCTGCCGGTGGTTTTTGTCATTGAAAACAACCAGTATGCGATGGGCACATCGGTGAAGCGGTCAACCAAATCCACCACGCTGTTCGGGCGCGGACTGGCTTATGGCATTCAGGGTGAGGCTGTGGACGGCATGGATGTGCTTGCGGTCAAGGCTGCGGGCGAAAAGGCCGTTGCGGCCTGCCGTGCGGGCGAGGGCCCCTGTATTCTGGAAATGATGACCTATCGCTACCGTGGCCATTCGATGTCGGACCCCGCCAAGTACCGCACGCGCGAGGAGGTCGAAAAGATGAAGACCGAAAAGGACGCCATCGAGCATGTGCGGGATTTGCTGCTGGGTGCGGGCCTTGCCTCGGATGAGGAATTGAAGGCGATTGACAAGGATATCAAGGAAATCGTCAACGCAAGCGCCGAGTTCGCCAAAGACAGCCCCGAGCCGGACCTGTCCGAGCTTTGGACCGACATTTACGCCTGAGGGAGAGAGATCATGGCAATTGAGATTCTGATGCCGGCCCTTTCGCCCACGATGGAAGAGGGCACGCTGGCCAAATGGCTGGTGAAAGAGGGTGATAAGGTCAAGTCGGGCCAGATCATGGCCGAGATTGAGACGGACAAGGCGACGATGGAGTTTGAAGCGGTTGATGAGGGGATCATCGGCAAGCTTCTGGTGGCTGAGGGCACGGCGGGGGTGAAGGTGAACACTGCTATCGCTGTGCTGGTGCAAGAGGGCGAAAGCGCCGATGCCGCCCCTGCCCCGGTTGCGGCCAAGGCGGCACCGGTTGCGGCGGTTGCTGCGGCCCCGGTGGCGGCACCGGTTGCTGTCGTCTCCAAAGCCTCGGCCGATTGGCCGGAGGGCACCAAGATGAAGACGATGACGGTGCGCGAGGCCTTGCGCGAGGCGATGGCCGAAGAGATGCGCGCCGATCCGACCGTGTTCCTGATGGGCGAGGAAGTGGGTGAATATCAGGGTGCCTACAAGATTTCCCAAGGTCTGCTGGATGAGTTTGGGCCAAAGCGCGTGGTGGATACCCCCATTACGGAACACGGGTTCACCGGTATTGCGGTTGGCGCGTCGTGGGGCGGTTTGCGTCCGATTGTCGAGTTCATGACTTGGAACTTTGCCATGCAGGCGATTGACCACATCATCAACTCGGCTGCCAAGACCAATTACATGTCGGGCGGCCAGATGGGCGCACCGATGGTGTTTCGCGGCACGAACGGCGCTGCGGCCCGGGTGGGGGCGCAGCACAGTCAGGATTATGCCGCGTGGTATTCGGCCATTCCCGGCCTGAAGGTGGTGATGCCCTATTCGGCAGCCGATGCCAAAGGTCTGCTGAAAACCGCGATCCGTGACAACAACCCCGTGATCTTTCTGGAAAATGAGATCATGTACGGCCACTCCTTCGAAGTGCCGGACCTGCCCGATTTCACCATTCCCTTCGGCAAGGCCCGCATCTGGCGCGAGGGTACGGATGTGACAATCGTCAGCTTTGGCATCGGGATGCGCTATGCCTTGGAGGCGGCGGATTTGCTGGCCAAGGACGGCATCTCGGCCGAGGTGGTTGACCTGCGGACCCTGCGCCCGCTGGATTATGACACGGTGCTGGCTTCGGTCATGAAGACCAACCGCTGTGTGACGGTGGAAGAAGGGTTCCCGGTCGGGTCCATCGGCAACCATCTGTCGGCGGTGATCATGGAACGGGCGTTCGATTATTTGGATGCGCCGGTGATCAACTGTACGGGCAAGGATGTGCCGATGCCCTATGCGGCCAATCTGGAAAAGCACGCGCTGCTGACGACTGCCGAAGTGGTCGCTGCGGTCAAATCCGTTTGCTATAGGTAGGGTCAGTCATGGCAATTGAAATTCTGATGCCGGCCCTTTCCCCGACGATGGAAGAGGGCACTTTGGCCAAATGGCTGGTCAAGGCGGGTGACAAGGTCAAGTCGGGCCAGATCCTGGCCGAGATTGAAACCGACAAGGCCACGATGGAGTTCGAGGCCGTGGACGAAGGCGTCATCGGCAGCCTGCTGGTGGCCGAGGGCACCTCGGGCGTGAAGGTGAACGCGCCGATTGCGGTGTTGCTGGAAGACGGCGACGCGGCAGATGCCAAGCCGGCTGCGGCCAAGGCGGCGGTTGTGGCCCCTGCTGCGGCGGTTGCTGTGGCGGCGGCGCAGGCGGCCCCGGCTGCCAAATCGGCGGGCGCGCGGGTGTTCGCCTCGCCCTTGGCGCGGCGCTTGGCGGCGGAAAAGGGGTTGGACCTGACCACGGTTCAAGGCTCGGGTCCGCATGGGCGGATTGTGCGGGCGGATGTTGACGGGGCCAAGGTGGTTGCTCCGGTTGCGGCCCCTGTGGCGGTGCCGGTTGCGGCCAAGGCCCCGGAAGCCAAGGTTGGCATGCCCACCGGCATGTCGGCCGAGACGGTGATGAAAATGTACGCCGACCGCGCCTATACCGAGGTTCCGTTGGACGGCATGCGCCGCACCATTGCGGCCCGGTTGACCGAGGCCAAGCAGACCATCCCGCATTTCTATCTGCGCCGGGATATCCGTCTGGACGCGCTGATGGCCTTCCGCGAGCAGTTGAACAAGGGGCTGGAGGCGCGGGGCGTCAAGCTTTCTGTCAATGATTTCATCATCAAGGCCTGTGCACTGGCGTTGCAGGCGGTGCCGGATGCCAATGCGGTTTGGGCTGGCGACCGGGTGCTGAAGCTCAAGCCATCC
>CAMDHB010000342.1 GCA_945897655.1 Pseudorhodobacter antarcticus | reverse complement strand
GACGCCATGCCGTATATCGTAATGGAGGCGGTGGGCGGGGGATCGCTGTTGGAGCGGGTGAAGGCGGCGCCTTTGCCCCTGTCGGATGTGGTGGAACTGGCGGCGCGGATGGCGGCGGCGGTGCATGCGTTGCATGTGCAAGGCGTGGCGCATCTGGACATGAAGCCTGCCAACGTGTTGCAGCGCGAGACGGGGGAGATGGTGCTGATCGACTTTGGTCTGGCGCGGCATGACGATTTGCCGGACCTGCTGGACGAGGAGTTCACCATTCCGATGGGAACGTTTCCTTATATCGCGCCCGAGCAATACTTGCGGCAGCGCAATGACCTACGCAGCGATCTGTTTGCACTGGCGGCGATGATCTACGAGATGGCGACGGGGCGGTTGCCGTTTGGTGCGCCCGAGACGTTGAAGGGGGTTCGCAAGCGGTTGTGGCGTGACCCAGTGCCGCCACGGGCGTTACGGCCTGACCTGCCGGAATGGCTGCAAGAGGTGATCCTGCGGGGGCTGGAGGTGGACCCGGCGCGCCGCTATCAGACGGCGGCGCAGATGATGTTTGATCTGGCGCATCCGGGGCAGGTGGCGCTGACGGCGCGGGCGATGAAGCGGGCATCGGATGGGGCGTTGGAGGTGTTTCGGCGCTGGCGCAGGATGCGGGGGGTGAAGGGGTTTGCGACCCCCGTCAGCCACGGCGCGCAGATTGAACGGGCGCCGATCGTGCTGGTGGCCATTGACCTGTCGCCCGAGGGGGAGGTGCTGGCGCCGAAGCTGTTGTTGTGGGTGCGGCGGATGGTGACGTTGCAGCCCGATGCGCGGATTGCCTGTGTCAACATCATCAAGACGGCGGTGCTGGGGATAGACCAGACCACGGATGCGGCGGGCGAGAACCTGCATGTGGCGCGGTTGGTGGCCTTGCGGGCCTGGGCGCGGGGGTTGGAATTGGCCGAGGCGCAGTTGACGTTTACAGTGCTGGAAGGATCGGACCCGGGGGCGGCGATCATTGATCATGCGGTGCAGGTGCGGGCTGATCACATTCTGATGGGGGCGCGCGGGCATTCCACGACGCGGCGCTATCTGGGGTCAGTCTCAAGCCAGGTGGTGGCGGAGGCCCCCTGTTCGGTGACGGTCATTCGCGGGGCGGCGGAGGGTAATTCTTGACGGGTCAGTCAATAACACGTCAACTGGGCGTCAAGTTGCCAGTCATCCGGGATGGCCCATGCAGATTGAGACAGCGGCCCTGACCGGGGCCACGGCCGGGACGCGGCGGGAGGTGACGCTGTACCGCTATGGCGCCTGCGGGGCGGGGCGGAAGGTGTATCTGCAGGCCGGCCTTCATGCGGATGAGATGCCGGGGGTGCTGGTCTTGCAGCATCTGATGGCCCTGCTGGATGAGGCGGAAAAGCGGGGTCAGATTTTGGGCGAGGTGCTGGTGGTTCCGGCGGCCAACCCTATCGGCCTGTCGCAATGGGCCTATCAGCGGCCCTTGGGGCGGCATGAGGCGGACAGCATGCGCAATTTCAACCGCGGCTATCCCGAACTTGCGAATTTGGTGGGGGACCGGCTGGAGGGTGTGTTGACGGGGTCGGAGACCGAGAACCTGCATCTGATCCGGACGGCCTTTCGCGCAAGTCTGGCCGAGATCTGCATCCGCGATGACCGGGCTGAGCAGATGGCGGCCCTGATGAACTGGTCTTGCGATGCCGATTATGTGCTGGACTTGCACTGTGATCAGGTGGCGGTGCTGTATCTCTATGCCAGCCATGCGCGGCCGCAGGACAGGGACCTGCTTGGCCGTTCCATCGGGGCGAGGTTGACGCTGATCGAGGATGTGTCGGGGGGCCATCCCTTTGACGAGGCCCATACGGTGCCTTGGGCCGCGTTGCGGGCGCGCTATGGTGACCGTTTCCCGATTCCGGCGGGGTGTTTTTCGGCAACGCTGGAATATCGTGGGCAGTTGGATGTTGCGGATGATCTGGCTGGGGCGGATGCGGGCAATCTGATGACGTTTCTCGCAGCCATTGGCGTGGTGGCCGGTTGGGACGGGGTTGCGGCACACCCACAGGCGTTGGAGCGCCCGCTGGCGGGGACGGCCCGGATCTTTGCGCCGCAAGGGGGGGTGGTGACCTGGGCCCTGCCGGTGGGGGCCGAGGTGCAGGCGGGGCAGGTTCTGGGCCATGTCACGGACCCCGTGTCGCGCCGTAGGGTGGCTGTGGTCAGCCCCGTGGCGGGATTGCTGTTTCGGCGCGAGATGTGGCGGTCTTGTCTGCGCGGGCAAAGTCTGGCCCATGTGGCGGGCGAAAAACCGGTGCGCAGCGGGGATTTGCTGTCAGATTAGGGCCTTTTCCCCTGGCTGTGGCCGTCATGGACCCGGGTGGTGCGGCAGTGCGGAGGTAAGGCATGGCGTTGCAGGGCTTCTTCATTCCCGGTCCCTATGATGACGGCGATCCGGTCACCGGCCATTATTTCGAGATGGCTGCGCCCGACCGGACGCGCCCGCAGATCTGGGCCTATACCAGCGCCCTGTCCTATGCGCCGGGGGAGGAGGTGGTGCTGCATGCCACCAGCACGGCGGGCAAGGCGCAGGTGAGGATTGCCCGGGACGGTGTGCGCCCGCAGGTGGTGCTGGAGCGGGAGATTGCGGTGGGCTTTGCCGAGACCCCGGCGGAGTGTTCGGTCACCGGCTGTGGCTGGCCAGAAGTGATGCGGTTCAGGGTGCCGGAGGATTGGAAAAGCGGGGTCTATACCGTGGCGTTGACGGTGGCGGGCCACCAGTCGGAGCATATGTTTGTGGTGCGCCCGGGGGTTGCGACAGCGCGGGTGCTGATGGTTTTGGCGACCGGAACGTGGTGCGCCTATAACGATTGGGGCGGGTCGAACCATTATCAGGGGATCGTTGGCCCTCGGCAGACCGATGCGGCGCATGATGTTTCGGTGCTGCGGCCTTGGGCAAAGGGATTTGTCCGTTGGCCCGAGGGGGCGCCGCGCATCCCGCACGCCTCGCCCCTGCTGACGCGGCCAAGGTATCCGCATATGGACTATGCCCGGGCGCGGGGGGTGTCGAAGAAATACGCCTCCAGCGGGTGGGCGGCGTTTGAGAAGCCGTTTGCGCTGTGGTGTGAGGGGCAGGGGATAGGTTTGGATTTCTGGACCCAGCATGACCTGCAGGCGCGGGGGATGCCCGAGGGGTATGACCGGGTCGTGATTGTGGGGCATGACGAATACTGGACCTGGGAGATGCGGGATCATCTGGAGGCTTGGGTGGACCGGGGTGGCCAAGTGGCGCGGTTTGCGGGGAATTTCTATTGGCAGACGCGGTTGTCGGCGGATTTGTTGACGCAGACCTGTTGGAAGGTGGGGCCGGACCCGGTGTCTGGGGCGCGGCGGACGACCTATTGGGACGCGCCCGAGGTGGGGCGGCCTGGGGTGGCGACGATGGGTTTGACGGGGTCAATGGGGGTTTATGCGGGGTGGAGCCGCTGTGCGGCGCATGGGGCAGGGGGATTTGCGGTGTATCGGCCGGGGCATTGGTGCTTGCGGGATACGGGGCTGGGGTATGGGGATGTGTTGGGGGCCGCCGCACGGATCTTTGGGTATGAGGTGGATGGGGTGGAGTATGGGGTGCGGCATGGTTTGCCGTTTGCGGACGATCCGGCCTTGGCGGGGGCGTTGGAGATTGTGGGGATGTCGCCTGCGACGACCCTGTCGCACCATACTTCGGCGGCGGACCGGGATTTGTTCATCGGGCATCTGGATGCCGAGGATACGACGCGGGTGATTTATGGGGCGTTGAATGAGGAGACGATGGGGCGGGCGAGCCGGGGGAATGGGTGCATGGCGGAGTATCGGCGGGGCCGCGGGGCGGTGTTCAATGCGGGGTCGTGTGAGTGGGTGAATGGGTTGACCCTGCGGGAGCCGACGGTGGAGCGGGTGACGCGGAATGTGTTGACGGGGGTTTGGGGGTAGGTGTCCACATGTGGACGGTTTGGGAAAGTGTTTTTGGTCAAGGGCTTGGGGATTT
>CAMDHB010000341.1 GCA_945897655.1 Pseudorhodobacter antarcticus | reverse complement strand
ACAGAGTCCTAAGATTCGGTTAATTTCCAAAACGTCCACATGTGGACGCCCCCCTTCCCAAGCCACCCCCCAGGGCGCTATGCAACCCCATGCCCGCCCCCATCACCCTTTCCCACGCCTCCTACGCCGCCAGCGGCAAGCCCATCCTGCACGACCTGACCCTGACCCTGACCGAGGCCCGCATCGGCATCCTCGGCCAGAACGGCTCGGGCAAGACCACCCTCCTCCGCCTCATCGCCGGCCTCATCGCCCCCACCTCGGGCACCGTCCGCATCGGCCAAACCGACCCCGCAAAAGACCGCAAAGCCGCCCTCACCCAGATCGGCATTCTCTTCCAGAACCCCGACCACCAGATCCTCTTCCCCACGGTCGAGGAGGAGCTGGCCTTCGGTCTGACCCAGCAAAACCACCCCAACCCCGCCGCCGCCGTGACCGACCTTCTTAAAGAAGAAAACCGCACCCACTGGGCCAAAGCCCCCACTCATACCCTCTCCCAAGGCCAGCGCCATTACCTCTGCCTCCTCTCCATCCTCCTGATGAACCCCCAAACCCTCCTCCTCGACGAGCCCTTTGCAGGCCTTGACCTGCCCACCCAAACCCGCCTCAAACGCCGCCTCAACACCCTGCCCCAGCAAACCATCACCATCACCCACGACCCCGCCTCGGTCAGCGATGCCGACCGCATCCTCTGGCTTGACCAGGGCCGCCTGCGCGCCGACGGCCCGCCCGCCACCGTCCTGCCCCTGTTCACGGCCGAGATGGACCGGTTGGGTGCCACCGATGCCGACACGGACCTGCCATGCTGACCCTGACCTCGCCGCAGCAAACCTGGGCCCACCCCATCCCCGCCGGGGCCAAGATGGCGGCCCTCGGCCTCTGGACCGCTCTCCTCTTCAACCTGAACACCCCCACTCCACTCGCCCTCGCCGCCCTGATCACCGCCGCCCTGCCCCTGCCTTGCGGCCTGCCCTTCGCCCTCACCTCAGCCCGCCTTCTGCGTCCGCTCTGGCCTTTTGTCCTGATCATCACCCTCTGGCACCTCTGGACCCAGGACCCCGCAGGCGGTGCCACCGTCCTCCTCCGCCTGACCACCGCCGTGGCCGCAGCCAATTTCGTCACCATGACAACCCGCCTGTCCGACATGATGGCCGTCCTCACCACCCTGGCCCGGCCCCTCAAGGCCCTCGGCCTGAATCCCCGCACCCTCGCCCTAGCCGTCGCGCTGGTGATCCGCTTTGTCCCCGTCATGCTGACCCGCACCGAACAGATCGCCGCCGCCTTCCGCGCCCGCAGCGCCCGCCGTCCGGGCTGGCGCGTCCTCGTCCCCGCCCTCCTCGCAGCCCTAGATGACGCAGCCCAAGTGGCCGAGGCCTTGCGCGCCCGGGGTGGCGCGGGTTAAGTGCACCACCCAACGGAGACGCTCATGGAAAAGAACCTGACCCACATCGCCCTGTTTGCGGCCTTCACGCTGGTTCTGTTCGTCATGCCCAGCGCGATGTTGGCGGTGGGCGTGCCGATTTCGGCCACCTCGCTTGGCATCATGCTCTGTGGCACCATTCTGGGGCCGGTCCGTGGCGGGCTGGCGGCCTTGCTTTTCATAGTGTTGGTCGCCTTGGGTGTTCCGGCCATGTTCGGCGGCGCGGGCGGGCTTGGCCTGTTTGTCGGCCCCCGCGCGGGGTTCCTGCTGGGCTTCCCGGTGGCTGCCTTCGTCACCGGCCTGATCATGCAGAAGTGGAGGGGCCCGACAGGTCCTGTCGCCTTTGCCGCCGCAGCCGTGGGTGGCATTCTGGTGCTTTATGCCATCGGCATCCCGGTAATGGCCGCCATGCTCAGCGCCGAAAGCTTGACCAAGATGTTTGACGGCCTGCCAACCCACAGCAGCCTGCCCCTGCCGCTCGCCCTCAGCGCCCTCTACATCCCCGGCGATCTGATCAAATGCGTCCTTGCCGCGCTGATCACCCGCACTATCGCCCAGATGCGCCCCGGCGCGCTGCTATCCCGGGCATAACCGATCAACAGCTACCGCTCGACCACCAAGGCCGTGCCAATCCCCCCGGCCGCCGCAATCGCGGCCAGCCCGTAACCCTGCTGCATCTGGTGAAACAGGCGGACCGCCAGAATGGCACCCGATGCGCCAATCGGATGCCCCCGGGCCAAAGCGCCCCCCCCAAGGGTGACACACGCAGGATCAAGCCCAGCCCCCCGGACACAGGCAATGGCCTGCACGGCATAGGCTTCCATGATCTCCGCCACGCCGATATCGCCGCTTTGCAACCCGGCCTGATTCAAAGCACGCCGGATCGCCGCAACAGGGGCCAGGCCCGGGTCCTCGGGGCGTCCACCCATGGTGGCCCCGGACACAATCCGCAGGCCGTGACCCATCTGGCGGGCACGCTGCGCGCTGACAACCACCACAAAGGCCGCCGCATCTGCCGCAACTGCGGTGTTGGCATGGGTCACCGACCCCGCCAAAGCCTTGGCCCGCAGCGCAATCTGCGGGGTCAAAGCCCTGGCAAAGCCATCGCGCCCCTGTCCCAGAACCTCCACAATCTCAGCATGACACGCCGCCGCCAAAGCCTTGGCGTGGCTATGGATGGCCCAAGCGTCCTGCTCCGCCCGCTCAATCCCCAAGCTGTCGGCCAAAGACGCCGCCGCCACATGCAAATCCGGGTCCCTGTCGGCCCAAGGCGTGAAGGCCGGCCTGTCATAGGCCACCGCAGGCCCGCCATCCGGGTCCGTCGTCAACCGCAAGGGCCGCCGGGAATAGCTCTCGACACCCCCCGCAACGACCACATCCGCCATCCCACTGGCCACCATCGCCCGTGCCAGCAGCACCGCATCCAGCCCCCCGGCGCATTGCCGGTCAATCGTCAGCCCCGCCACCCGTTCTGGCAAGCCCGCCGCCAGTGCTGCGACCCGCGCCGGATTGCCCCCCGCGCTCAGGGCGTTGGAGACGATGATCTCATCCACCTCGCCCCCGTCAATCCCTGCATCCTGTAAACAGGCTCTGATCACCGGCACCGCCAGATCGGCCAGCGACAACCGCTCAAACGCCCCACCGCGAGGCATCACCGCCGTCCGCCGTGCGGCCACGATGTAAGCACTCACCCCCCAACCTCCGCCGCGATCCGCCGCAGATCGGTCTTGCCCGAAGGCAGCAACGGCCAGTCCTGCCGCCAAACTATCGCTTTCGGAGCCTTCAACGGCCCCAACCGTGCCCGCACCGCCGCCAGCAGCGCCGCCTCCTGCCCGCTATCGCCCATCACGACTGCCACCAGATGCTGCCCCCGCAGCCTATCGGCCACCGGCAGAACAGCCACCTGCGCCACCCCCGGCAACCCCGCCATGAATTGCTCAATCTCCTCGGGGAAGACGTTCTGGTCCGCCACCGTCACCATCCGCCCGGCCCGGCCGGAAAGATACAACCAGCCGTCCCGCATCACCCCCATCTCACCGACCGACAGCCAGCCGTCGCACCACAGCGCGCCCCCCGCGTCTGCGCTCGCATAGCCCTGAAACAGATACGGGCTCTTGACCCAAATCTGCCCAGCTTCCACCCTAATCTCGACCCCCGGATAAGCCGCCCCAACCGACCCTCCCGGACAGCCCGGTCCTGCCAGAGTGATGAAACTCGTCTCCGCCGCCCCGTAAAACTCGTGCACCTGTGCCCCCGGCGCCAATGCCATGATCGCCGCCCGCAACGCTTCGTCCAGCTTTGATCCACCAATCAGCACATGCCGCAGGTCGCCCAGCACCGGCCCCGCACCCTCCACCAGCAACCGCATCTGCGCGGGTGTCGCATAGATCAGATGAACCCCCCGCTCTGCCAAAAGGCCACGCTGCCGGTCTGGCCGCATCTCATCCAGCAGATGCACCTCAGCCCCCAGATGCACCCCCTCCAACGCGCCATAAAGGGCCAGCGACTGCGTCAACCGCCCCAAGACGGCCACCCGCAGCCCCGGCCCAATGCCAAACAACCCCGCATTCACCGCAAAACTGGCCAGCCACGACCCGGCCTCCCGCGC
>CAMDHB010000340.1 GCA_945897655.1 Pseudorhodobacter antarcticus | reverse complement strand
CAGATGCGCCCCAATGGCAGCCGTCTGCACCAGACGACCCCAGTTCGGCTGCACATAATTGGCATGAAAGAAGGTCGCACCCGTCGTCAAGGTCCGTGGCGCGCCATCCAGCATCACCCGTGCAATCTTGCCTGCCCGATCCCGCGCTTCGGCCTCGCTCATCGTCTCGGACCCCTTGCACACAAAGGAAAACGCACAGCCGCCATCACCCCGCGACTTCACCACGCCGCAGACCGTATCCGGAAAGTCCGGGCTGTCCACCCGGTTCAGGATGACTTCGGCCACCGCAAACTGCCCCTGCATGGTTTCACCGCGCGCTTCGAAATACAGCGCCGTGCGCAGGCATTCCCACTGATCGTCACCCTTTGCTTCGGGCAGGCCCGCCAGCCAGGCTTCGGTATACTCAATCGCGTCCGCCTCGCCCGGCAGCGCCTCGCCTTTGCGCGAGATCCCGTTTGCCACGGCGGTCAACTGGCTGTCTGCCAGCGAATTCACGGCAGCATGTTCCGCTCCGAACAAAGAGCTGAACTGCTCGCCGAATAGAGTTGATGGATCGTTGGATTGGCTCACCATCACGTCGGCGAAGGCCGCTCCACTCAGAACGGTGAACGCCATCGCGGCGGCCGTTCGGCATAGGTGCAAGCGCATTGTCTAGTTCCCGGTTTTGTTTCCCCAATCGCATCGGGCCAGTTTGTTGCTGACCCGAACACGAGTGTCTGGACTAAAGGCTGAACCCGGGCGCGTCTACGACAGCGACAATTTTACAACAGTTTTGACGACTTTCTGCGCGGAATTCCGCCGAAACTCCTCATTTTCCACATGAGGAACGTCTCACAATATCATGATATTGTGTCTGTTTTCGACTTATGCACACGATCGGCCAGTGCCAGATGAGCGGCTGCAAGGCGGGCCAAAGGCACCCGATAGGGCGAACAAGACACATAATCGAACCCGGCGCGCCGACAAAAATCGATTGATTCGGGGTTGCCGCCATGCTCACCGCAAATCGACAACACAAGGTCCGGACGCGTCCTGCGCCCCCGCTCCGCCCCGATATGCAGCAACTCGCCCACCCCATCCACATCCAGCGTATGGAACGGATCTTCCGGGAACACCCCTTGCTGCACATAGGTATTCATGAACCGTCCGGCATCGTCGCGCGACAGCCCATAGGTCATCTGCGTCAGGTCATTCGTCCCGAAAGACAGGAACGACGCATGCTGCGCAATCTCACCCGCCCGCAGCGCCGCACGCGGCGTCTCCACCATCACACCCAGTTTGTAGTCAAAATTCACGCCCGTCTTGACCCGCACCGCCGCCGCCACGGCATCGATATTGGTCTTGACCAGTTCAACCTCACGCCGTGCAGATACCAGCGGGATCATGATTTCCGGGATCACTGCCGTACCAGCCTTGGCAATCTCGACCGTCGCTTCAAAGATGGCACGCGCCTGCATGTCATAAATCTCGGGCAGCACCACGCCCAACCGCACCCCCCGCATCCCCAGCATCGGGTTCGCTTCGGACAATGCCTCGGCCCGCCGCATCACCTCGCTCAAGGGCCGGTCCATCGCCTCGGCCAATTCGCGCAAGCCTTCCCGGCTTTGCGGCAAAAACTCGTGCAAGGGCGGGTCAAACAGGCGGATGCAGACCGGCAACCCCTGCATGATATTGAAAAGCTGCACAAAATCGGCGCGCTGCATCGGCAGCAACCGCTCCAGCGCCGCCGCCCGGTCTTTCGAGGTGTCGGCGAAAATCATCTCGCGCATTACGACCAGACGGTCCTCGTCAAAGAACATATGCTCGGTCCTGCACAGGCCAATCCCCTGCGCCTCGAACTGGCGCGCGGTTGCTGCATCGGCAGGCGTGTCGGCATTGGCGCGAATGCCAATGTCGCGCACGGCATCCGCCCAGCCCAGCACCTTGCGGAAACTGTCATCCAGAGCCGGGGCCAGCATCTCTGCCGTGCCCGCCATCACCTCGCCCTTGGTGCCGTCCAGCGTGATCTGATCACCCTCGTTGAAGACCCGCCCATCCGCCGCCGTCAACCGCCGCTCCTTGGCGTCCAACCTCATGCCCGATGCGCCCACCACACAGGGCACCCCCAACCCCCGCGCAATCACCGCCGCATGGCTGGTCACCCCGCCCCGCTCGGTCAGCACGCCAACGGCCGAATTCATGCCGCGAATATCCTCCGGCTCCGTCTCGCGCCTGCACAGAATGCACGGCTCGCCCCGCGCCGCTGACTCCTGTGCGGCGGCGGATGTGAACACAATCCGCCCCGTCGCCGCCCCGGGGGAGGCGGCAATCCCGCGCGCAAACACATCCCGCACCCCGCGCGGATCAACCTGAGAATGCAAGAGTTCCGTCAGCGACCGCGGCTCCACCCGCAATACCGCCTCATCCCGGCTGATGACGCCATCCTCCGCCAAAGCCACCGCAATCTTCAGCCCCGCCCGCGCCGACCGCGCCACCCGCACCGCATCCAGCACCGACAGATGGCCATCTTCGACCGTGAACTCAACCTGCATCTCCTCGCGCAGCTTGGTCCGGCAGGCCACGCCATAGCGCGTCAGATCGGCAAAGATCGCCGGCGCCAACTCCTCCAACGACGGCCCCCGCGGATCGCGCGTCAGATATAGCGCCTCGGTCCGGTTCAGCGCATCGCGGCCCTGCGACTGCCCCAGATAGCGCCCGGTGACCTGAGATTGCCCGGTGACCGGGTCGACGAACTGCACAACGCCCGACCCCGAAATCCCCTGCCCAATCCCTTGCGCCATC
Organism: Pseudorhodobacter antarcticus; assembly: GCA_945897655.1. Classification (GTDB taxonomy): domain Bacteria; phylum Pseudomonadota; class Alphaproteobacteria; order Rhodobacterales; family Rhodobacteraceae; genus Stagnihabitans. The sequence goes on along the minus strand of CAMDHB010000340.1, from coordinate 1,247 downwards.
GCCTGCACCACCAACCCCAGCGCCGCCTGCTTCGGCGCCCCCTTCGCCTCGCGCAACAACCGGGCGCTTGTGCCCTCCCACGCCCGCGCCATCGACCGCAGCACTTCGGACAATTGCTTGGCCGGGTCTTCGGGGAACGGCTCGTCCATCTCGCGCTCGTAATGCTTCAACGCTTCGCGCAGGGCATCGCCAGTGGATTGATTCTCTTCAAAAATATCGGGGTCCAGCCGGGCGACATGGGTGGCGTAGGATTGGACAAACCGCAGATACAGCGCATCCGCCGCCAAAGTGCCATGGCTGGCGCGCAAGGCCGCATGCCGGGCCGCGTTCATGCCGATGTTCAAAATGGTCGACGGCCCGCCCCAATCGGGGTTTTCCGGGCTGGGCCGCACCGAAATCAGCGGGTCCGGCCCAAAATGGTTCAGGATCATCCCCGTGTTGACCTGCGCGCCCCCCGCAATCGCCCGCACCGTCCTGGACGGCAGCGCCACGGTCAGCGGCACCGGCAAATCCAGCCGCACCAACCGCTGCAAACACTTGGCCCGCCAGCCATGCGTGGCCGCCGAGATCTGGGCAGTCGGGGTGATGACCGTGAATTCAAGCGTGGGATCAGATTTCTGCACTGCGGCGGCCTTTATTGTGTGGCTGCAGCATAGGCCGATTTTTGTTTGGCGCAAGTTTTCGGGGCAGGGCGGGGGTTTCACACCCCCGCACCCCCGTGGAGTATTTTTGCCGAAATGAAGAGTTTAGCCCTCGATCTTGGTCAGGTCCGCCACGCCCGAACAAATGGCGCGGATGCGGTGCAGCAGGTTCAACCGGTTGCGCCGGGTGATCGGGTTGTCCGCATTGACCTGCACCGCCGTGAAAAAGGCATCAATCGGCATCCGCAACGCCGCCATCGCCGTCATCGCCGCCGCAAAATCCTCCGCCGCCATCGCCGGAGCAATCGCCGCCTCGGCCCGGTCAAGGTCCGCGAAGAGCGTGCGCTCCTCCTCGGTTTCAGCAAACTTGATATCCGCGCCGAACGAATACTCGACGCCGTCCTTCTGCTCGGCCTGCGTCAGGATCGTATTGGCCCGCTTGTAGCCCTGCAACAGGTTCGGCCCATCCTCGGTTTTCAGGAAGGCGGCCAGCGCCTCGGCCCGCTTGACCAGCAGCGTCAGGTCATCATTGCCCGGCATGGCGAGGCAAGCGTCGATCAGGTCGTGGCGAATGCCCTGGTCTTTGAGGAATACCTTCAGGCGGTC
>CAMDHB010000339.1 GCA_945897655.1 Pseudorhodobacter antarcticus | reverse complement strand
CCCGCCCTCGGCCTCTTGCCCCTGATCCCCATCATCCCCCACGCCGAACGCAGCTTTGGCCTCTTTGCCGAAGCCGAGGCGTATCTGTCCGACCCCCTGAACCGCCTGACCCATCTGATGGTCCGCCCCCTGCCGTGGATCCTGTTCCTGTTCGGGCTGACGCGCGGCGGCGTCGACTTTTCCGCCCTGTCGCCCACCACCGGCTCTGTCCTCGCCGCCCTCTGGATCGGCAAACCCCTGGGCCTCATCGCCGGGGTCCTGTTCGCGGGCGCCATTACCGGCCGCCTCCTCCCCAAGGACCTCCGTCCGTCCGACCTTTTCCTGATCGCCGTGATCTCTGGCACTGGCTTTACCGTGCCCGTCCTGTCCGTCGGCGTCGCCCTGCCCGGCGGCACCCTGGCCGAGGCCGCCCGCTTGGGCCTTGCCCTCTCCCTCGCCGCTGGCCCCTTCGCCATCCTCCTGTCCCGCCTGATCCCGCATTCGCGCAGGCCCTGACACAATCTCGCCCAAAACCCCCGGTATTGTTTCCAAACCGCCAAAGCCCTACGTTATGCCTATTGGTCGTGCACAGGCCGTTAACCAAGCTGGGCTAAGGCTTGTCGCGGCCAGAAAGGGAATTCCGTTCGTCCATGATTGAATTCATGAATGTCAGCAAATCGTTCTGGACCGGCACCCAGCGCAAGGTGATCCTTGACCGCGCGTCGTTCAAGGTCGAGCTTGGCAATTCCCTTGGCATTCTGGCACGCAACGGCTCTGGCAAGACCACGATCATCAACATGATGGCGGGCCTCGAAAAACCGGATGAGGGGCGCATCACCCGCGCCGCCCGCATCTCTTTCCCCCTGGGCTTCATGGGCGGGGTGATCAACAAACACTCCGGCACCGAAAACTGCCGCTATATCGCCCGCCTGTACAGCCTTGACCCCGACTATGTCGAAAGCTTCTGCCGCTGGCTCACCGGCATCGACGAATACTTCGACCGCCCCGTCGGCACCTATTCCTCCGGCATGCGCTCGCGCTTCAACTTCTCCCTGATGCTGGCGCTGGAGTTTGACATCTACCTCATCGACGAAGGCATGCCCGCCTCGACGGATGTCGAGTTTAACCGCAAGGCCGGGTCGATCCTGCGCGAACGCCTGACCAACGCCACCGTGATCATCGTCTCTCACCAGCCCAAGACGCTGGAAAAATTCTGCCGCTCTGCCGCCGTGCTGCGCAATGGCCAGCTTTACCAGTTTGAAACCCTGCAGGAAGCGAAACAGCTTTATGACTACGAAACTCAAGCTTAGCCGCTTTCGCATCCGCAAACCCGATCCGGTGGCCCCGGCCCCCCGCGTGGTGCAGAGCAAACCGCAGGTCCAGCAGATCGCCGACAACGCCTTCATGCCTGACCCCGATGATGACGGCTTTGCCGGACAAAGCTTTCTGCCGCCCGAAAAACCAAAGCAACCCAAGGCCCCGCCCCCCCCCGCCATCAGCGGCCCCCAGGATGTGGAGGCGATCCGCCACGAAGGTCTGACCGGCCGCCAACTGCGCATGGCCCGCCGTCTGGCACAAAAGCACGGCCTTCCCGCCACCTCGGATTTTGACGCCGTCCGCCTGTTGCGCCGCGCCGGGATCGACCCCTTCCAACGCTCGGCCCTGATGGAACTCGTCGCGGGCGAAGAGGAGGAGGAGGACGAAGACGACACCCCGCCCGGCACCAAACCCGCCACCGGGTCACGCGCGCTGACGGTTCAGGCCGAACGCGCCAAGCTGCCGCAGGTCGCCAGACCGCTGCCCCTGCCCACCACAGACCTGCGCGCCGAACAGTCCCACATTTCCGAAGTGCGCCGCATCCAGGTTGACATCGTCGCCCGCCGCCGCCGCAAACTGGCGCTCATGTGGTCCAAGATCGCGGTCTTTGTCCTGATCCCGACCTTCATCGCGGGCTGGTATTACTTCTTTGTCGCCACCCCCATGTACTCCAGCCGCACCGAATTTGTCATCCAGCAGGCCTCTGCCGGTGCCACCCCGGCGGCTTCGTTCCTGACCGGCACGACCTTTGCCACCTCGCAGGATTCAGTTGCCGTCCAGGGCTATCTGCAATCGCAGGACGTGATGGATCTGCTCGATCAGGATGCCGGCTTTCGCACCCATTTTTCCGATCCCACCATCGACCCCATCCAGCGCCTTGCCCCCGATGCCAGCAACTCGGCCACCTATGCGCTGTACAAGAAGATGGTCAAAATCTCCTATGACCCGACCGAAGGGCTGATCAAGCTGGAGGTGTCTGCCACCGATCCTGACAAGGCTGTCGAATTCTCGCGTGCCCTTTTGACCTATGCCGAACTGCGGGTTGACCAGTTGACCGCCCGCCTGCGCGGCGATCAGGAAAAAGGTGCGGCCCAAAGCTTTGCCGAAGCTCAGGCCCAGTTGGAGGCCGCACAGCGCAAACTGGTGGACCTGCAACAGAAAACCAAGACCTTCAGTTCCGAGGTCGAGGTTGGCCTGATCACCACCCAGATCGGCACGCTGGACGCCCAATTGACCCAGGAACGTCTTGCCTTGGCTCAGATGGAGGCGAACGCCAACCCCAACAAGGCCCGCATGGACCCGGTCAAGACCCGGATTGCCACGCTGGAAAGCCAGATAAACAACCTGCGCCAACGCCTGACCGAAAGCGGTGCCGACGGCCCGTCGATTGCCTCGGTGCAAAGCGAATTGGTCATGGCACAGGCCGATGTGGCGACCCGCCAGATGATGCTGGCCCAAGCCACCTCTGCCATGGAAACCACGCGAATCGAGGCAAGTCGTCAGACCCGCTATCTGTCTGTCGCCGTGCAACCCGTGGCAGCCGACGACCCCTCTTACCCCCGCGCCTTTGAAAATACCCTTGTGGTGATGTTGATCTTTGGCGGGATCTATCTGATGGTCACGATGACAATCGCGATCCTGCGTGAACAGGTATCGAATTAGGAACAGCCCATGATGAAAGACGTCCAGATCGGCACCCTGACGGTGTCCAATGACCGCCCGTTGCTGGTCATCGCAGGCCCGTGCCAGTTGGAAAGCCTTGACCACGCCCAGATGATCGCCGGCCACATGGCCGAGGTTTGTGCAGCGGCAGGCGCGCAATACGTGTTCAAGGCCAGCTATGACAAGGCCAACCGCACATCGCTGAATGGCAAGCGTGGTCTGGGGCTTGAGGCGGGCTTGCAGGTGTTGGAGACGATTCGCGCCAGCGGTTTGCCCGTCCTGACCGACATCCACGACGCCGCCCAGGCCGTCGAGGCGGCCCATGTCGTTGACGTCATCCAGATCCCGGCCTTCCTCAGCCGCCAGACCGATCTTTTGCTGACCGCAGGCCAGACCGGTGCCGTGGTGAACATCAAGAAAGGTCAGTTTTTGGCCCCGTGGGACATGGCCAATGTCGCGGCCAAAGTGGCCAGCACCGGGAATGACAAAATCCTGCTGACCGAACGCGGTGCCTCCTTTGGCTATAATGCGCTCGTGGCCGACATGCGGTCTTTCCCCATCATGGCGCAAACCGGCTATCCGGTGATCATGGACGCCACCCATTCGGTGCAGGCCCCCGGCGGCCAAGGCGGCAGTTCTGGCGGCGACCGCCGCTTTGCCCCTGCAATGGCGCGTGCCGCCGTCAGTCTGGGGATTGCGGGGGTGTTCATCGAAACACATGAGGCGCCCGATACCGCGCCCTCGGACGGGCCGAACATGATCCATTTGCGGGACATGGGCAAACTGGTGGCGCTGTTGATGAATATCGACCGCCTGGCCAAGGCTGATCCGCTGCGCCTGTAAACTCGGGGGGTGCTCCGGCTGCCGCCTGAATCATGGTTAACAGTTTACGAACAGAAAACGCGATATCGTTTTAAATCAATTGGTTATGAAAGTGTCCACATGTGGACACTTCAAATCACCTGCCCTGCAACCCATCCCGATGACCAGGCCCACTGGAAATTATACCCACCCAGCCACCCCGTCACATCCACCACCTCACCCACAAAGTACAAGCCCGGCACCCCCTTCGCCTCC
>CAMDHB010000338.1 GCA_945897655.1 Pseudorhodobacter antarcticus | reverse complement strand
TTCCACCGTCATGCCATGCTCGGCATCCTGCAGCGTCACGGTCGAGGCGGTGATCCCCTCCTCCCGGTTCAGCGCCTCGGCAATCGTGCCATGCATGGTCTTGGGGTAAACCTGCGCCACAACCTTGTTCTTGTGCTCATGGACGTTCTCGCCCCAGACGGTGACGCGGATGCTCATGCCTTGCCCTTTCATTCTGGTCCAAATATCCCCGGGGTCCCGGGGGCGGGCCCCCGGTCTGGTGCCCAACCCCAAAACTATGCCGCATTCCCCACCTCCGGCTCAAGCCGAAACTGAGGGGTCAAAGCCGCCCCAACGCCCGCTCCAACGCCTGCACCAGAATATCCGCATGCTCAGACCGAAACGCCACCGGCGGGCGGATCTTCAGCACATTGCCATGCACCCCCTCACCGCCGATCAAGACCCCCTCATCGCGCAGCAACCCCGTCAACCGCTTCACCTCGGCCCCCGCCGGTTCCAGCGTGACACGGTCGCGCACCAGTTCCACCCCGATTGCCAGCCCAACCCCCCGCACATCCCCAATGATCGCTTGGCCGCCCATCAACCCCCGCAACCGCCCGCGCAGATAGTCCCCGGTCGTCAGAGAGTTCCCCACCAATCCCTCATCCTCGATCACATCCAGCACCGCCAGCCCCGCCGCACAGGCCACATTATTCCCGCCAAAGGTGGAAAAGAACGGCCCCAAACTGGTGAAATGATCCAAAATCTCCGGCCTCGTCACCACCGCGCCTATCGGATGACCATTCCCCGCCGGCTTGCCGATGGTGATGAAATCCGGCACCACCCCATGATGCCGGTGCCCCCAGAACTGCGTCCCCATCCGGCCAAAGCCTGATTGCACTTCATCCGCAATGAACAGCCCCCCCGCCGCCCGCACCGCCGCCACCACGGCCTGCAGATACCCCGGCGCCACATCCAGAATGCCGTTGGTCATGAAGGCAGAATCCACCATGAACGCCGCCAGCCCAAACCCCGCCCGGTCCAGATCTGCAATCAACGGGTCCGCCAGCGCAGCATACCGTTCCGCCAACCCATCCTCACCCCGCCGCCACGGCCCCCGGTAATCATCCGGCGGTGGCAACAGCCGGATATGCGGCGCCTGCCAAACCCCAGGTGAGTTTGACGGCGAAAAGGCATCAATCGCCTCGCTCACCCCGTGATAGGCAAATTCCATCGCCATCCCGCCGCTATGCCCGGTCCAGGCCTTTGCCATCCGCCAGGCCAGATCATTGGCCTCGCTGCCCGAATTCACAAACACCACCGCCGACAGCCCATCGCCTGCCAGCGCCCCCAACCGCTCGGCATAGTCAATCGACTGGTCGGTCAGATACCGCGTGTTGGTGTTCAGCTTGCGCGCCTGCCGCGCAATCGCCTCCACCACATAGGGGTGCGAATGCCCGACATGCGGCACGTTGTTGTAGCAGTCCAGATACCGCCGCCCGGCAGTGTCAGTCAGCCAGACCCCCTCGCCTCGCACCATATGGATCGGCGGGTCATAGAACACATAAGGCTTGTTCCCCATCACCGCCCGCCGCCGCGCGAATGTCTCGGCCAGCCCCTCATCCCTTGGCCCAACCTTAGGCGGAAAATTCGCCGCCCGCCGCACCGCGTTCTGCAACCTCTCCCGCCCCAGCGCCCGCAACTCGCGGATCAGCGGCACCGACCGCGTGTTGAACAGCGTCAACGACCCATGCGACACAATCCCCGCCGCCGCCTTGGCCGCCGCAATCAGCGGCGTCATCATCAGCCGCACCTCGATCATGTCCAGGATCAGATCCGCCTCCGCCTCCTCCAGCGGGGTGACACTGACATAGCCCTTGATCATATCCATGATCACCGCTTCCAGATCGCGCCCCGGAAACAGGAAATCCGCCACCGCATTGGCCAGATCCTGCACCAGCGACCCATGCACCAGATCGCCAAAGTCGATGATCCCCGAGATTGCCCCATCCCCGATCAGCGCGTTGAACGGATGCACATCGCCGTGGATAATCTGCGCCCGCACACGGTCCAGCGCAGGCCGCGACACCGCCCGGTGCCGCGCCATCACATCCGCCGCCAGGGCCTGATCCTCCACCGGCAACTGGGGTATCTCCCCCTCCAGATCGCCCGCCAGCCGCGTGTCCCACAGCAAATGCCGGTTGGCCGGGGCCCCGCTGACAAACCCGCGCATCGCGCCCCCCAGCCGCGCCAACATCGCCCCCATCGCCCGCAACTGGCCCGGCGTCAAAACCCGCTCGCCAATCACCTCGCCCGGCAGATAGGACAGCAGCATGACTGGATAGCCTTGCCCCTCATGCGTGAGCTCCGGCAACGCCTCCCCGCCCAGCGACCGCCGCAACCGCGGCACCGGCAGGGCAGGGTCAACCCGCGCAATATGCTCCAACGCCTCGGCCTGACACACCAGCACCTCAACCCCCTCCGCCGGATGGCACAGCTTGAACACAAACGGCACCCCTTCCGCCGTGCGCACCCGGAAATTCTGATCCCTCTCCCCCTCCAGCGCCGACCACGCCCCGGTCAACCCGTACCTCTCCGCCGCAAAGCGCTGCAAAACGGCTTCCGGCACCTTGGGCGGGTTCATCGTGGTCAGTTGCATGGCGTTTCCTTATCGGGTTTGGTGCCGCAGCCCTGCCACATTTTGTGACCCATGCCGCCCCACATGGCAAGGCAACCGCACCCCTTCACCATCCCCAATTTCCCCATTAAGCTGCCCCTCAGCGTCACCCGAAAAAGGACACCCCATGCGACAGACCTGGCGTTGGTTCGGCCCCAAGGATCTGGCCTCGGTCGATGACATGCTGCAGGCCGGCGTTCAGGGCGTGGTTTCGGCCCTGCATCACGTCCCCACCGGCACCGTCTGGACGCCCGAGGAGATTGCCGCGCGTCAGGAATTGCTCTCCCGCATGACCGACGGCGCGCCCTCCGGCCTGAAATGGGAGGTCGTCGAAAGCCTGCCCGTGTCCGAGGATATCAAAAAGCAAAAGGGCAACTGGCGCGATCACATCGCCAACTGGAAAACCAGCATGACCAACCTGTCCCGCGCAGGGCTTCAGGTGATCTGCTACAACTTCATGCCCGTGCTCGACTGGACCCGCACCGACCTGCGCTGGCGTCTGCCCAACGGCGCCACCTGCATGCGCTTCGACATCGTCGACTACGCCGCCTTCGACATCCACATCCTCGCCCGCCCCGGTGCCGCCGCCGAATTCCCCGACGACATCACCGCCGCCGCCGCCCGCCGCTTTGCCGCGATGGACGATGCCGCCCGCAAGGCGCTGGCCGCCAATGTCGCCTTCGGCCTGCCCGGTGCCGCCGAAACCATGACCCTTGATGACGTCCGCGCCCACCTTGCCGAATATGACGCCATCTCCGCCACCCGCCTGCGCGCCAACCTGATCGACTTTCTGGCCGAGGTGACACCGCTGGCCCAGTCCCTAGGCATGCGCCTCTGCTGCCACCCCGACGACCCGCCATTCCCCCTGCTCGGCCTGCCGCGCATCATGTCGACCGAGGCTGACTTCCGCGCCGTGCTGGATGCCGTCGATCTGCCCGCCAACGGCGTCACCTTCTGCACCGGCTCTTTCGGGGCCCGCGCCGATAACGACCTTCCCGCCATGATGCAGCGCTTGGGTCCCCGCGTCCACTTCCTGCACCTGCGCAACGTCCGCCGCGAAGGCACCGCCCTGCGAGACAGTTTTCATGAGGCTGAACATCTGACCGGCAATACCGACATGGTCGCCGTCATCGCCGCAATCCTGACAGAAGAACGCCGCCGCCGCGCCGAAGGCCGCGCCGATTGGAACATCCCCATGCGCCCCGACCACGGCCAAGACATCCTTGATGATCTGGGCCGCCGTGGCCAACCCGGCTATCCCACCATCGGCCGCCTGAAAGGCCTGGCCGAACTGCGCGGCATCATGACCGCACTCGACCACCCAATGGTCACCGGGGCAGGGTGACCGCCTCCGCCGCCTGCCGCACCACCACCGACAGCGCCTGAAGCTGCCGCGCCAAGGGACTGG
>CAMDHB010000337.1 GCA_945897655.1 Pseudorhodobacter antarcticus | reverse complement strand
TGCGGGCGCAGTTGGGTGCGGCGCGGGAGGGGGGGGCGCGGTTCATCCTGATTGCGACGGACGGTGTATTCTCGATGGATGGGTATCTGGCAAAGCTGGGCGAAATCCGGGCTTTGGCGGATGAGTTTGACGCCTGGGTTATGGTGGATGATTGCCATGCGACGGGGTTCATGGGGCCCAAGGGGGCGGGGACTCCGGCCCATGCGGGGGTGCGGGTGGATATTCTGACGGGCACGCTGGGCAAGGCGCTGGGGGGCGCTTTGGGCGGTTATGTGGCTGCATCCGCGCTGGTGGTTGATTTGTTGCGGCAAAGGGCGCGACCCTATCTCTTTTCCAACGCGCTGCCCCCGGCGGTGGTGAGCGCGGCCCTGGCGGCGTTGGATATCATTGAAGGGGCGGATGATTTGCGGGCGCGGTTGGCGGACCATGCCCGATATTGGCGGGCTGGGTTGACGTCGGCGAGGTTCCGGCTGTTGCCGGGTGAGCATCCGATCATTCCGGTCATGATTGGTGACGCGCCGCTGGCCCAGGCATTTGCGGCGGCGCTGGACAAGCGGGGGGTGATGGTGTCGGCCTTTTTCTTCCCAGTGGTACCACGCGGGGCGGCGCGGATCAGGACGCAGATGAATGCAGCCCTGACGCGTGAGGACTTGGATTTTGCCTTGGACGCCTTTGCGGCGGCGGGGCGTGAGGTGGGAGTTTTGGCATGAAGGCGCTGGTAAAATCGAGGGCCGAAGTGGGGCTTTGGGTCGAGGAGCGGCCCGTGCCTGACATCGGGCCGGAGGATGTGCTGATCAAGGTCCGCAAGACCGGGATCTGTGGGACGGATATTCACATCTGGAACTGGGATGACTGGGCGGCGCGGACGGTGCCGGGGGGTCTGGTCACGGGGCATGAGTTTGCGGGTGAGATTGTGGCGATGGGCAGCCGGGTGCAGGGGCTGGCCATTGGGCAGCGCTGTTCGGGCGAGGGGCATCTGATTGGCAAGTTGTCGCGGCAGTCGCGGGCGGGGAAGTTTCATCTGGACCCGGCGACGCGGGGGATTGGGGTGAATGAGCAGGGGGCCTTTGCTGAATATCTGCGGCTGCCGGCGTTCAATGTGGTGCCCTTGCCGGACGAGGTGGATGACGAGATTGGCGCTATTCTGGACCCGCTTGGCAATGCGGTTCATACGGCGCTGAGTTTCGATCTGGTGGGCGAGGATGTCCTGATCACCGGGGCGGGGCCTATGGGCATCATGGCGGCGGCGGTTGCGCGGCATGTGGGGGCGCGGCATGTGGTGATCACGGATGTGAATGCGGCGCGGCTGGCCCTGGCCGCAGAGGTGGCGGATGTGACGCCGGTCAATGTGGCGGTTGAGGATTTGCGGGCTGTGATGGTGCGGTTGAAGATGACCGAGGGCTTTGATGTCGGTATGGAGATGTCGGGCAATCAGGCAGCACTGGATCAGATGATCGAGGCGATGGTGATGGGGGGCCGCATTGCCATGCTGGGGATACCGCCGGGTAAATCGCCGGTGGATTGGAGCCGGATCGTGTTCAAGGCGCTGACCATCAAAGGCGTTTATGGGCGCGAGATTTTCGAGACCTGGTACAAGATGATCGCCATGCTGGAGAACGGGCTGGATGTGAGGAAGGTGATCACGCACCGGTTTGGGGTGGGGCAGTTTGAAGAGGCGTTTGAGGTGATGCGGTCGGGGCAATCGGGCAAGGTGGTGCTGGATTGGGGGTGAGGGAGTCGGGGCTGAAGCCCGACCTGCATGGGGGGTGTCCACATGTGGACACTTTGGAAAAGTGATGTATTACCTAGGCTTATGATTTTCTGGTAACCACATTTTAACCATTCACATCCCGATCATGTGGCGAATGTCGTCCGGTGTTGCACCCTCGGCCCGGTATTTGGACAGGGCGCGGGCGTCGTCGCGTTTGGCGAGGCGTTTGCCAAGATCATCGGTGATCAGACGGTGGTGGTGATAGGTGGGGGTGGGCAGGCCAAGGAGGTGTTGCAGGGTGACTTGCAAAGGCGTGACAGGCAGAAGGTCCGCGCCGCGTGTGACCTCGGTTATCCCTTGGAAGGCGTCGTCCACAACCACGGCGAGGTGATAGGCAAAGCCTTCGTTCCTGCGGAAAAGGATGATGTCGTCGGTCAATTGGCGGGGGTTGAAGCGGAAGGTCTGACCGGATTCGATAAAGCTGAGGTCGGGCAGATCGGCGGTCGCCTTGGCGATGTTCAGGCGCAGGGCGCCGTCGGGGTGAGGTTTGTTGCGGCAGGTGCCGGGGTAGATGGGGCCTCCTTCGGGGCCCTGCGGTGCGCTGAGGGCGGCTCGGATGTCGGAACGGGTGCAGGTGCAGTGGTAGGACAGGCCTTTTTCTGACAGCAGATCAAGGGCTTGTTGATAGGCGGCGCTGCGGGTGGATTGTTTCAGGACCGGGGTTTCCCAGGTCAGGCCCAGCCAGGAAATGTCATCGTAGATCGCTTGTTCATAGGCGGGGCGGCAGCGGGTTTGGTCGATATCCTCGACCCGCAGGAGAAAGCGGTCGGCGCGGGCGGCGGCGGTCAGGGCGGCAAAGGCGTGACCCAGATGCAGGGGGCCGGTGGGCGAGGGGGCGAAGCGGGTTACGCGAGCCATTCGGTGAAGGCTGCCTTGGCGCGGTCGGTGTAAGCTTTGTACCTTGTGAGGCGGCCCTTGCGGCCACCTTTGGCGTCGATGGGGGGGAAGAGGCCAAAGTTCACGTTCATCGGCTGGAAGGTTTTCGCATCAGCCCCGCCGGTGATATGGGTGATGAGGGCGCCCATCGCGGTGTCGGGCGGGGGCGGGTTGAGGGTTTGCCCGAGGAGTTCGGCGGCGGCCATGCGGCCAGCGACAAGGCCCATGGCGGCGGATTCGACATAGCCTTCGACGCCGGTGATCTGGCCCGCAAAGCGGATGTTGGGGCGGGATTTGAGGCGCATCTGGTCATCAAGCAGCGTGGGCGAGTTGATGAAGGTGTTGCGGTGGATGCCGCCAAGGCGGGCGAAGGAGGCGTTCTCTAGGCCAGGAATCATTTTAAAAACAGAGAGTTGCGCGCCGTACTTCATCTTGGTTTGGAAGCCCACGATGTTGTAGAGGGTGCCAAGCTTGTTGTCGCGGCGCAGTTGGACGACGGCATAGGGTTTGACCTGCGGATCGTGCGTGTTGGTCAGGCCCACGGGCTTCATCGGGCCGTGACGCAGGGTTTCGGGGCCGCGTTCGGCCATGACTTCGATGGGCAGGCAGCCGTCGAAATAGGCGGTGGCCTCGCCGTCGTGAAACTCGGTTTTCTCGGCCGTGCCAAGGGCTTCGATGAAGGCGTAGTATTGGTCACGCGTCATCGGGCAGTTCATGTAGGCGGTTTGTTCTTCCAGCGTTTCGCCCTTGTCGTAGCGGGATTGCATCCAGGCCACGGACATATCGACGGTGTCGGCATAGACGATGGGGGCGATGGCGTCGAAGAAGGCCAGCTGGGTGGTGCCGGTGGCCTGCGCGATGGAGGTGGCAAGGGCGGTGGAGGTGAGAGGGCCGGTGGCGACGATCCAGTGGCCGGATGAGGGAAGTTCGGTAACCTCCTCATATGACGTGGAAATCAGGGGATGGGATTTCAGGGCGGCGGTGACATGGGCGGCGAAAGGGTCGCGGTCGACGGCGAGGGCACCGCCGGCGGGGAGGCGGTGTGCTTCGGCGGCCTGAAGGATGAGGCCGTTTGCGGCGCGCATTTCCCAGTGGAGGAGGCCCACGGCGTTCTGCTCGCTGTCATCCGAGCGGAAAGAGTTGGAGCACACCATTTCGGCGAAGTCGCCGGTGCGATGGGCGAAGGTTTTCACCTGCGGGCGCATTTCGTGAAGGACGACGGGCACGCCCATTTGGGCGGCCTGCCAAGCGGCTTCGGATCCGGCCATTCCGCCGCCGATGATGTGTAAGGGTTCCATCAGGGGGATTTAGGGGGTTTTGCGCAGGAAGGAAAGGCCGGGGGGTTTCACACCCCCCGGACCCCCTGTGGAGTATTTTTGCCAGAGTGAATGGAGAAAAG
>CAMDHB010000336.1 GCA_945897655.1 Pseudorhodobacter antarcticus | reverse complement strand
CAGCAGGATATCCCGTTGATTGAGCGTGGTTTTCAGCCGGAAACCGCGTGTCAGCAGTTCTTCGGCCGCAAGGGGGAACTGGACGAGGGCCGGGGTGATGGGCGGGTTGGCATTGGGATTGGCAAGCACCTCCCACAGGGCGGTGTCGATCCTGAGCTTTTCGGCTTGCCCGGAAATCTGCCACCGCCCATCTTGACTGTTGACAATCAAACGGCCGCCGTAGGCCATTGCGTGTTCCAGGCACTGGATCAGCAGGAAAGCCAGTTTGACTTCGGCCCGGGCCAGATCGGTGTCAGAGGTCCATTCGACCTGCAGCCGTCCCCCGCGCGTCACGTCGGTCAGGATCGACTGCACCTCGGACCGGGCGATGCGCTGGTCGGTCTGGGCCAGGCCAAAGGCGACGCGGAAGAAGCGGATCCGGGCATTGGCATTGGCCACGCTTTCCGAAATCAGCACCATTTCTGGGCCGCCTTGACTGCCGTCCATGATCAACAGTTCCAACCCATTGCTGATTGCGCCAATCGGGCTGATAAGGTCGTGACAGATACGAGAGCCAAGCAGGGCGGTCAGGTCGGGCTTGTCCGGCACGGGTCAGATCCTTTCAGGGGAGGGCGGAATGCGGTCTTTGCTGGAACCCGGGATGATGGTTCGAAACCCGGCGCGCCCCGATTGGGGACTGGGTCAGGTCCAATCGAGCATCGCAGGTAGAATAACGGTCAACTTCGAACACGCAGGCAAGGTGGTGATCGACGAAAAACATGTTCACCTGACGACAGAGTTCGGCGCTTAGGCTATCATGCGGAAAACGGGAGATAATTCAATCCCTGATTGCAAGGCCGGTGTGCGGCGTGGGAACGCGATGTGTGGGGTCGCGGATTGATCAAAGCTGGGTTAGGGTCCGGCGGCACACCGGATAAGGCAACATGACGACCAGATCTGTCGATGAACCGACCCTTTCCCTGCGTTTGGCCCGCGATGAGCGGGACCTGAGGGCCGCGCAGCGTCTGCGCTATGAGGTCTTTGTTCAGGAATTGGGCGCGCGGGGGCCGACGGTGGATCATGAAGCCCGGTTGGAACGGGATGCGCTGGACCCCCATTTCGACCATCTGCTGCTGATCGACAACCGGCGCGACCCGGATCTGTTGCAGGATGTGGTGGGGGCGTATCGTCTGTTGCCGCCGGAAAATCTGGCCGCCATCGGGGCCTATTATTCGGAAACCGAGTTCGATCTGACCGAGCTTAAAGCCTCGGGTCGGCGGTTGCTGGAACTGGGGCGGTCGTGCGTTCACCGCGATGTGCGGGGCGGGGCGGCGATGCTGCTACTATGGAACGGGCTGGCCGAATATGTGCTGGAGCGTGGGATCGAAGTGATGTTCGGTGCGGCCTCGTTCCACGGGGTGGACGCGGTGGCACTGGCCAAACCGTTGTCGTTGCTGCATCATTTCCACCGTGCGCCGGAGGGATTGCGGGTCTGGGCAAAGCCTGCGCACCGGCAGGAGATGAACCTTTTGCCGATCGAGGGATTTGACCGGGTGGGTGCGATGGCCGCTGTTCCGGCACTGATCAAGGCCTATCTGCGCTTGGGCGGCCATGTCAGCGACGGGGCGTGGACTGACCGTGAGTTCAACACGACGGATGTCTGTCTGGTGATGGACACCGCAAGGATGAGCGCCAAGCACCGGGATTTCTATGTTCGAAAAAAGGGTCGCGAAGGGTGACGGCGTGGCAAGAGGATGAACTGCCGGTCGGCCGGATTGGCCTATTGGGTTGGGCGCTGGTTCTGGGGCGTGGGGCGGTTTTGGGGGGGCTGACCTATGCCTGCCTGGGCCTGCTGTTGCTGATCAGGCTGGTCGAGCGGCCCCTGTTCGGCATGGCCCGGCCCTGGACGCCGCATATCACCCAGTTTGTCTGCCGGGCAGCCTTTCTGATCATGGGGATCAGGCTGCGGGTGCAGGGCAAACCGATGGACCATCACGGGGCGATTGTGGCGAACCATTCGTCCTGGCTGGATATTTTCACGTTGAATGCAGTGCAGCGGGTCTATTTCGTGTCAAAATCCGAAGTGGCCGGGTGGGCTGCCATCGGGTGGTTGGCGCGGGCGACGGGCACGGTCTTCATTGCGCGCAAGGGGACCGAGGCGAAGGCCCAGCAGGAGGTTTTCGAGGCGCGGCTGCGGGCCGGGCATAAGCTGCTGTTTTTCCCCGAAGGGACCAGCACGGATGCGGTGCGGGTCTTGCCGTTCAAATCCACCCTGTTTGCGGCGTTCTACAGCCACGGTTTGGACCGGGTCCTGCATATTCAGCCGGTGACGGTGATGTACCATGCACCCAAGGGCGCCGACCCCCGGCATTATGGCTGGTGGGGCACGATGGATTTCGCGGGGCATCTGCTGAAAACGTTGTCGACCTGGCGGCAGGGGTCTGTCGAGGTGATCTTTCACCCCGAGGTGCCGGTGGATGCCTTTCCGGACCGCAAGCAACTGGCCGCCTATTGCGAGCGTGTCATTCGGGCGTCGCACCGGTTGGCGGCTGGCGCTTAGAGTCAGCCCAGTGGGGCGAGCAGCGCTTTCAAGGTGGCTGCGGGGCTTTCGGTGGACCAGATTTCGGGGCCTATGGCGAAGAAATCGGTGACGGGGCCGAATTTCTCGATCAGTTCGGCGGTCAAGGCGCCTTCGGCGATGACGGGCACCTCGATCATGGCGGACCACCAGTCGAAGAGGTCAAATTCGGCGCGCTCGCCTTTGCCCAAGGTGGTTTCGCCGATGGGGCCGTAGGCGACGTAATCGGCGCCCGCCTCGCCCGCCGTGATACCCTCATGCCGGGTGACGCCGCAGAAGGCGCCGACGATGGCGTCGGCGCCGAGGTCCTTGCGCATGGTGCGGACGGAGCGGGCGCCGTCGGTGAGGTGGATGCCGTCAAGGCCGTGGCGTTCGACGAAGAGGACGTGGTTTTCGATGACGATGGCCACGTCGCGGGCATGGGCGACAAGGCGGCAGACATCGGCGGCGCGGCCAAGCGTATCCTCATCCCGGGCGGCGAGGGAAAGGCGGAGGCAGGCGATATCGACGGCGTCCATCACCCGGGCAAGATGGTCGGGGAAGGTGTCAAGGTCCAGCGTCGGCGGGGTGATGAGGGTGATTTGCGGGCGGTCAGCGTCGGCCATGGTTTCCCTTTCCGGTTTGGCTGCTGATAGCGCGGAACGGTCGGGCGGGAAAGGGCGCTTGTCTGGGCAGGGGGGCTCGCGTATCTGGCAGGCATTCGCATGAGGAGGCCCGCATGATCCCCCCCGTTTTCATTCTGGTGCGCCCGCAGATGGGTGAGAATATCGGGGCGGCGGCCCGGGCGATGTTGAATTTCAGTCTGGAGCGGATGCGGATTGTCGACCCGCGCGACGGCTGGCCCAACCCGAAGGCGGTGGCGATGGCGTCGGGGGCGGGGCGGGTCTTGGACTTTGCTGTCATTTTCGGCTCGGTTCAGGCGGCCGTAGCGGATTGCGATTATGTTTTTGCAACAACGGCGCGGGGGCGGGAGTTGACCAAGCCGATCTTCACGCCGGAGCGGGCGATGATGATGGCGCGGGAACTTGGGGGCGCGGGCAAGCGGGTGGGGGTGCTGTTTGGCCCCGAGCGGGCGGGGTTGGAGAATGACGATGTGGTGCTGGCGCAGGGGATCGTGACGGTGCCGGTCAACCCGGAGTTCTTTTCGCTGAACCTGGCGCAGTGTGTGTTGCTGCTGGGGTATGAGTGGGGGCGGTTGGGGTCGGTTGTGCCGCCCGAGGTGATGGCGCTGGGGCGGACGGAATTTGCGTCAGGTGAGGAGGTGGCACGGTTGGGCGACCATTTCGAGGAGCGGTTGGAGGCGGCGGGGTTCTTCTATCCGGAGGGCAAGGCGGCGGGGATGAAGTTGTCGTTGCGCAACATGTGGTCGCGGTTGGGGCTGACGCGGGCCGAGGTGCAGACCTTTCACGGGATGCTGCGGCAGATTGCCTATCGGTTGAAGAAGCAGGGTGAGTAGTGTCCACATGTGGACATTTCGGAAAATTATTTGGAGTCAATAGGT
>CAMDHB010000335.1 GCA_945897655.1 Pseudorhodobacter antarcticus | reverse complement strand
GCCGTCCTGCATGCCTCGGCGGTGCGGCCCGATGGTACAACAGTGCCCTTCGCTCTGGCCAGCCTGACCTATGAACTGCCGCCGCAGCTGATCCTGCTGCCCGAGGCCATTGCAGCGATGACCTGGATCGAGCCTTGGGTCGAGGGGCGACGCGATATCGTGATCCTTGGGGTGGCCTTGACGGTTCTGACAGCGATCCTCGCCCTGCAACACAGGCTCAGCCAAAGCCGCCAGTTGCACCGCTTTGTCCGCATTGGATTTCTTCTGTTCACGCTCTTGTGGATCGGCTGGACCGCCAGCGCGCAGCTGTCGATCGTGCATCTGATCAATTACATCCGCGCGCCGTTCGACCGCTATGGGCTGGCATTCTATCTGGCGGAACCGCTCATCGTGATGCTGTCCATCTATACCGCCATCACCCTGCTGATCCTCGGGCGGGGCGTGTTCTGTGGCTGGCTTTGCCCGTTCGGCGCGCTGCAGGAACTACTGGCACAGGTGTCGCGGGCGCTGCGGCTGCCGCAATGGAACCCGTCCGAACGGGCGCAAAGCAGACTTTGGATGGTCAAGTACGGCGTGCTGGCGCTGCTGATCGGGTTGGCGTTCCTTGACCCGGCCCTCGGCGCCCGGGTGGAGGAGGTTGAACCGTTCAAGACCGCCATCACTGCCCGGTTCGTCCGCGGCATGCCCTATGTCATCTATGCCGCGATCCTTTTGCTGATCGGCCTGTTCACCGAACGCGCCTTTTGCCGCTTTTTGTGCCCCTTGGGCGCGGGGCTGGCGGTTCTGGACCGACTGCATCTGGTCGACCTGCTGAAACGCCGTCCGGAATGTGGCAGCCCGTGCCATCTGTGCGAACGGTCCTGCCCGGTCCGGGCGATCAAAAGCAGCGGCAAGATCGTCATGGCCGAATGCTTCCAATGCCTCGATTGTCAGGTCGAATACTATGACGACCGGCGCTGCCCGCCGCTGGCCCAGGCCCGCAAGCGCCGCGAGCGGGCGGGCGTTCAGGGCCCCGACCTGACCTTCGGCGTGCCGATCCTGGAGCGGACTTAGCCATGCCCCCTCTCACTCGCCGTCAGTCGTTGAAGGTTCTGGGCGCCGCCCTGGCCCTGCCAGCGAGCATCCTGTCGCTGCGCGCGATGACGGGTCCAGCGGAACCCGTGCGCTGGTTCGGGGAAACCTTGGGCGCCGTTGCCAGCATCACTCTGTGGCACCCGAATCGCACCTTCGCCGAACGGGCAATCGGGCAGATGCTGGTCGAGGTGGACCGGCTGGAAAACATCTTCAGCCTGTACCGCACGGACAGCGAGATTTCGCGCCTGAACCGCGACGGCCGGCTGGACCGGCCCTCGGCCGACCTGCGCGCCGTTCTGGACGAAAGCCGCCGCATCGCACAGATCAGCCAAGGCGCCTTTGACCCGACGATCCAGCCGCTCTGGACCCATTATGAACGGGGCGCGGGCGACCGTGCCACACTGCAGAGCGTCTTGAAGATGGTGGATTACACCGCAATCAGTGACAGCCCCGGCGCCCTGCGATTGGACAAGACCGGCATGGCGATCAGCCTGAACGGCATTGCCCAAGGGTACATCACCGACCGTATCACTGACATTCTGGGCAGCCAGGGGTTCGACACCGCGATGATCGAACTGGGCGAGACTCGGGCGCTGGGCGCGGCACCGGGTGGTGCGGCGTTTCAGGTGGGGATCATGGATCCCACCCGGCCAGACCGGATCGGAACAGACCTGGCGCTGGCCAATGCCGCGCTGTCAGTGTCGGGCGGTTACGGTGCAACGGTCGGCGCGGACCGGGTGCAGCACATCTTTGACCCGCATACCGGTGTCAGTGCCGTGCATCTGCGTCAGGTGGCCGTCACGGCATCGCGGGCGGTCTGGGCCGATGCCCTTTCGACTGCGATCTATGTGGCTGGGGAACAGGCGGCGCCATCCCTGCTGGCCGCCTATCCCGGCGCGCGGGCGATCCTGTTTCGGACCGATGGCACGCTGACCCACTGCTGATCAGGGGATGACCCGCGCGATTTCGGCCAGTGCTATGGCGCGCGACATCGGATCAGCAATCGACCGGCCGACTGTCAGCGCTGCCGTCAGGTCGCCCGCCGCCGCGATCTGAACCGCAACCTCGATCAGAATCTGCGCGGCAAGCCCCTCATCCTCCAGCCCTTTGGCAATGTCCACGGCCTCGGCACCCCTGCCCGACCGGGCAAGATCGCTTGCCAGTGCCTGCAGTGCCAATTCACGGTCCCGCGCCTCGACAATCCGGTCAATGACGCCAAGGGCGTCCTCGATCCGACCACCCTGTCCCAAGACCAGCGCCATCTCTGCCAATGCGCGACTGCGGCTTTGCTGGCTGCCGACATGGGAAAGCGAGGTCAGACCGCCGGCAAGATCACCGCTGCGGACCTGTTCAACGGCCACCGGCACAAATCCTGCGTCCGCGCCATAGCCGCTCCATATGCTGCGGGCCAGGGTCAGCGCACCCAAGGTATCCCCCGCCCGCGCTCGGGCCCCCGCAATGGCAATCATGGCGTCCAGATCGCCGTAGGCGGATTCGATCCTGCGCGCGGTTTCCATGGCGCCGTCAATGTCGCCGCTGTCCGCCTGCGCCACGGCAATGCCAGACAACGCCCTTGACCGGGCGACAAAGTCCGGGATCGACCGTGCAGTCATCAATGCGGCGATCACATCGCCATTCCGGGCCTGCAATTCGGCAAGCTCGACCAGCGCCTGAAAGAACCAGTAGTCGTCGAACTCGGTCGACCGCGATACAAGCCCACTTGCGATCTTGAACTGGGGTTGGCCCGTGCTGAACCAATAGCTGGTGGCGATCCGCGCAGTTGCGCGGAATGCCGCGTCCATGTCACCCGTCATGGCCACAGCCTTGGCGATCCGCGCCTCAGCCTCGGACCTGCGATAGGGGTTGTCGATGCCGATGACCGTCTCAAAGGCCGGATCGACCAGACCAAGGCGGGCCTGTTCCGTGGCAATCACTTCGATCGCCACGATCCGCACCGACTCGTTGCGCGAATCCAGGATGGCAAAGGCAATGGCCGTCGCGGTGTCAAAATGGCCCAACCGCGCCTCGGCCTTGGCCACTTCGGACTGCGCCTCGGCCAGGGTCGCCGGGTTTTCGATGCGGGCGGCCAGATCCAGCGCGTCCTGCCGTTCGCCCTGCCCGGCAAGGGTGGTCACGATCTCAAAGAAAACCTCGTCACGCGCGCCTGTATCCTCCAGCGCCTCGGCACCCGCCATAGCTTCGCCGATCAGACAGGTGAGAACGGGTGCGTTGCATGCGGCAGCTGCCGGTGCAGCACCAAAGGCCAGCCCCAACGCCACACTCCCCACCACCCACCAGGCGCACCTGTTCACATTTGCCACCCATGTCGTGATCTGCTGAACCCCGCCCACCCATCATGCAGGACAACAGGCCGCAACAGCAAGACCGAGACGGGTACCCCACTCTCGTCTCGAGATTCAAGGCACGGACTGATTTGTTGAACCGATTTCTTGCCGTAGTGGCGGGTTTTCCAAACAATCCCTGCCTCCTAGCGACCAGGCGAGCGGCGGCTTTGGGCCGATTTTGTGGGTGGCTAATGGACGAGCATGGGACGCAGGAGGTTGTCGGTATCCAGCCTCATTGCACTGCGACACAGCGGCGTTTTGAAGACATGGTGCAAATGCTTTCCATCGCGCGCTTCACGGGTCTGAACAAGCAGTCCGGCCCATTCCAGAGGACGTAGGACGCAGGAGGAGAACGCGGCCATTTCACGCCATCCGGCATTATCCCAATCATGCTCCTCGCCATAGAACGCCGCGAACAGTGCCCGCTCGGTGGTGCCGTGGTCGACCTCTGCGTTGATAACATTCATCCAGACATCCCACTTGCCGAAGGGTCGCTCATCAAATCGGGCGTAGGACGCATGGTCGATCTTGAGGACGAAGAAGGGAATGAGTTCGGCAAACAGTCTCCCCGGCGCCTGCCCAAGTTCCGCGCCACGCTTGGTCGGCCGGAATTCGCCCTTGAAGTGGCGCCCCAGGCGCA
>CAMDHB010000334.1 GCA_945897655.1 Pseudorhodobacter antarcticus | reverse complement strand
CGCAACTGCTGATCCTGACAGCGCGCTTCGGGCCAATCAGGGCGGCGCCAGCAATAACCGGGCGGATTTTCAGTCATCTGCATGACCCAGAGCCCGCCCGTCCCCTCGGGGTCAGCGTGGTACAGCCCCTCTTCGGACAGGACCAGCGCGGTGCCGTCGAACTGTTCCACATCATAGACCTCGCGCAAGCGCGGGCCACCCGCCGAACCGGTGACAGGCTGGGTCCAGGTGCGCGCCAGATGCGGCCGGTCGTCGATGATCGACAACTCATGCGGATTGGCCGCGCAGGACGCGGTAGGGTCGGTCGCGCTGCCAAACTGCCCCTCCAACACCTCAAACCCGGCTTGGGCAAGGGCGGGGGCGGCAAGCAGGACAAGGTTCAGGGCGACACTCAGCTTCATGCGATCAGAGTGCCAGCGCCGAACCCGTCTGGCATCTCACATCTTTGTGAGGGTTCGCTGTACGCCGCCGTCGGGCAATGCAACGTTGGCCCCCCCGAAATGACAAAGGGCGCAGCCGGTGCTGCGCCCTTTGAACCCTAGCCGAGGTGGGATCAGAATCCCAGACCGGCATATTTGTTCTTGAACTTGGACACACGGCCCCCGGTGTCCATCAGCTTGGCCGAACCGCCCGTCCAGGCCGGGTGGGCCAGCGGGTCAATGTCCAGCGCCATCTGATCGCCCTCTTTGCCCCAGGTGGTTTTGGTGGTGAACAGCGTGCCATCCGTCATCTTGACGGTGATGCTGTGATAGTCGGGGTGAATACCTTTTTTCATGGATGCTCTCCTTAGACCGACTTGGGTTTGTAATTGGTATCTTCGACGATGCGGGCCGACTTGCCGCGACGATCGCGCAGATAGTACAGCTTGGCACGACGCACGCGGCCACGACGGACCACTTCGATGCTGTCGATATTGGTGGAATACAGCGGGAACACCCGCTCCACACCCTCACCAAAGCTGATCTTGCGCACGGTGAAAGAGGCGCTGATGGTCGCACCACCCTTGCGGCCGATCACGACGCCTTCATAGGCCTGCACGCGCGAACGAGTGCCTTCGGTCACCTTGTAGCCGACCTTGACGGTATCACCGGCTTTGAAGTCCGGGATGGTCTTGTTCAAGGCCGCGATCTGCTCGGCCTCCAGTTGCGCGATGATGTTCATGCGCCGTCCTTTCTGTCGCGGGGTTTGCCCCGGATGATGCCGCCACATAGCTCTTGGTCTTCGATCGGGTCCGCCTTGGCGCCCGCCAGAGATATGGCCTGCTTCTTGGTGCCGTTCTCTTGATCCACGCCTGTCGAAGAAATCAGACGAATGCGGCCAAAAGGAATCGGGTCCATTGGGCAATACGGCCCCGGACAGCGGGCGTATAGGGCCTCGTACGCTGCCGGTCAATCCCGACTTGTCTGCAAGGCTGGAGCCAAAACTTTTCGAAAAGTTTTGCAAATTTCTTCGAAGAAATTTGGCCCGGCGGATAGGAGGTTGTCAGGCCTTATCCATCGTCTTCGCCCACAAATCCGGCCGCCGCTCGGCCGTGATCGCCTCCGCCTCCGCCCGCCGCCATTTGGCAATCTCAGCATGGTTGCCCGATTGCAGAACGGCGGGAATCTCGCGCCCTTCCCACTCGGCAGGTCGCGTATACTGCGGATGCTCCAGCAGCCCTTCCGAGAATGACTCCTCCTCGGTCGAGGCGTGGTTGCCCAAGACCCCCGGCAGCAGCCGCACGGTGGCGTCCAGCATGGCTTGCGCCGCCAATTCACCCCCGGTCAGCACGAAGTCGCCCAACGACACCTCCATGATGCCGTGATGGTCCAGCACGCGCTGATCGACGCCTTCGAAACGCCCGCACAGCAGCGTCACCCCCGGCCCCGCTGCCCAGGCCCGGGCCATCGCCTGATCAAACCGCCGCCCGCGTGGCGACAGGTAGTACACCGGCAACCCCTGCCCCGCCGCCCGCAGCGCTGCATCCACCACATCGGCGCGCAGCACCATGCCTGCCCCACCGCCCGCCGGCGTGTCATCGACACTACGATGCTTGCCGATGCCAAAGCTGCGCAAATCGACCGTCTCAAGCCGCCAAAGGCCCAGATCCATCGCCCGGCCCGTCAGGCTGGCCCCCAAAACACCCGGAAACGCCTCGGGCAGCAGGGTGATCACCTGCGCCACCCAGGCGCCGCGCACCACGACATCCTCCATCAGGTCACGCGGGCGCAAACTGGCGCGCATGCTCAAACGGCCATGCGATTTCGTGGGGGCGGTGTCATCGGTCATAGGGTGGCTTTAGCGCATCTTTCCACCCTTGGAAACCGCCCTAAGCCCCCCGCATCCACCGCGCCAGGGGAACCGAGGCGAGGGACAGCGCCGCTGGCAGATAGACCGGCAGCCCCGGCTGAACCGCCAGCACGCCGCCCAAGCCCCGCCCAAAGCCAAAGCACATCACCACCAGCAAAACCTGCGTCGCAACCAGCGCGGCCAATGCCACCGCCGCCCCGGGCCGCGTCAGATCGGCCCTCGACCGCGGCCAAGTATCAGGCTGCAAGACCACGCTGGACAACAGGAATATCCCGGCAAACAGCGCCACCATCGCCCAGCCCTGCCCGGCCAACCCAGCCAGCAGCGGCCCGATGTACAAAAGCCCCGTTGTCAGCCGCAGCACCCGAACACCCCCATGATCCAAGGCGAAGGTTATTCGAGCCCTTCCGGCAGGTCGACCACAATCCGCCCTGCGGCCAGATCGACCGTGGGCACAACGGCCAGCGTAAAGGGCAGCAACAGCGCCTGCTTGCGCCCCGCCCCCTCAATCTCCAGCAAATCACCCGCGCCGTGGTTGTGCACGGCGGTGACACGGCCCAGCAGAAGGCCGCCGGTATCCCGCGCCTCCAGCCCGATCAGGTCGGAGTGATAGAATTCATCATCCGGCAGCCCCGGCAACCGGGCGCGGTCCACAAACAGGCTGACACCTTTCAGCGCATCGGCCTGTTCCTTGGTCGCAATCCCCGACACCCGTGCGCCAAGGCCCCCCGCCACCGGGCGGGTCAGCTTGATGGTGAAACTGCGGGCACCGTCTTCGGTGTACAAAGGGCCGTAATCGGCAATGGCTTCGGGTTCGGCGCAAAAGCTTTTCAGCCGCACCTCGCCAGCCACGCCAAAGGACCCGGCAAAGGCCCCAACGCAGATGCGGTCAGACATGGGCAGCACCCCTCGGGCTTGGCAGGGCGGCGGGCCGGGATGGCCCGCCGCCAAAGGTCAGTTACTCGGCAGCGGCAACCGCTGCATCACGCTCGGCGCGCTTCTTGGCACGCTCGGCCATCGTCTTGCCGGGGATGGCCGACTTGGGGTTGCTGCGCACCTTCTTGGCCAACACGCCAGCTGCTTCCAGCATGCGTGCCACACGGTCGGTCGGCTGCGCGCCCAGACCCAGCCAATGCTTCACACGGTCCAGATCCATCTTGACGCGGCCTTCATGGTCCTTCGGCAGCATCGGGTCATAGGTGCCCAGCTTTTCCAGGAACCGGCCATCGCGCGGGTTGCGACTGTCGGTGGCGACGACCGAATAGTGCGGGCGCTTTTTGGAACCGCCACGGGCCAGACGAATTTTCATAGACATAGGGTAGTCTCCTTTGGTTTTGGTAGGATGGGCAATATGCCCATCTTGGTCTTCGGTTACTTTTGGAACGTCTCGTGATGCCTGATGACTTCGGAAATGATGAAGGTCAGGAATTTCTTGGCAAATTCGGGGTCAAGGTCAGCGTCCAGCGCCAGGCTTTCCAGCCGTGCAATCTGCTTGGCCTCGCGTGCCGGGTCGGAGGGTGGCAGGGCATGTTCGGCCTTCAGCCGCCCCACGGCTTGCGTGTGTTTGAACCGCTCGGCCAGGGCATAGACCACAATGGCATCCAGCCGGTCGATGCTGGCCCGGTGGTCTTTCAGCACCTCGGCGGCGCGGGTTATGGCGTCGGTCATGTCCTCTCCTCAGCGGCAAAATGGCGATAGATATGCAGGTCCGGCTCGCCCCGCGCGGCCTCGGCCACCGTGTCGCGCACCGCCCCCAAGGCGACCGCGATCCG
>CAMDHB010000333.1 GCA_945897655.1 Pseudorhodobacter antarcticus | reverse complement strand
GGCGTTCAATCTCGCTGCGGGCGGCGTCGGGGATGGGTTCGGCGTCGTAAGTATTGGGCGCGAGGATTTGACCGTCGGGTGCCATGATCGCAGCTTTCCTGAAACTCTTGTTTAGAAAAGCTTTAAACTCACGATCGGTAACAGGCCAGTGACAATTACTGGCGATGGGGGAAAATGGCCTATGTTGTGGAAAATTGTTGCTGTCTAGACACCCAAACGATCGCGCAGACTGTACCAGGTCATCGCCAGTGTCAGAAGCGGCGCGCGCAGGGCGGCACCGCCCGGGAATGGCAGTTGCGGAATCGTCGCATAAAGGTCGCACCGCTCTTGCTGGCCTGCCACGGCCTCGGCCAGAATCTTGCCTGCCAGGGTCGACAAGGCAACGCCGTGGCCCGAACACGAGGATGCTGCCAGGACATTTGGCCCAGGCGTCATGAAACAGGGCATCCGGTTGGTCGTGATGGCCAGCGTGCCACCCCAAGCATGGCTGACCTTGACCCCTTTCAGCGCAGGATAGACCTTGAGCAGGGGGGCCATGACGGTGGCGGTGATGTCGCGGGGGAATCGGTAGCCGTAGGTTTCGCCGCCGCCAAACAGCAGGCGGTTGTCCTCGGACAGGCGCCAATAGTTGACGACGAATTTAGTGTCGAACGCGGCGACAGGCTCGGCCAACACCTCGCGGGCGCGGTCGCCCAAGGGTTCGGTCGCCACGATGAAATTGTTGATCGGCATGACGCGGGCTGACACCTTGGGCGACAAGCCCCCCAGATAGCCATTGCCGGCCAGAACAACCTGCGCGCAGGTGACGCGGCCTTTGGCCGTGGTCACGACAGGGCGGGGGCCGGGGGTGACGGTCAGGACCTCGCTACCCTCATGCAAGGTTGCTCCGGCGGCAGCGGCGGCCTGCGCGAGGCCAATGGCAAAATTGAGCGGGTGGATGTGTCCCGCACCCCGGTCCAGCACCCCACCGACAAACGCGGGCGAGCCGATCAGGTGGCGGATGGCGCTTTGGTCCAGCGTGTCGATCTGGGTATAGTCATAGTCGCGGGCCAGTTTTTCGGCATAGGCATGGGCGTCACGCACCTCGGCCTGGGTGTAGCAGGCCATGGCCACACCGAGGTGAAACCGCACCGGCATGGCGTGATCGGTAATCAGGCTGCGGACCAGTGACTTGGACTCCTCGGCCAGATCCCACAGGCGGCGGGCCTGTTCGCGGCCAAGTTTGCCTTCAAGCCAGTCCTGATCCTGCCGCTGGCCGGACCCAACCTGCCCGCCATTGCGCCCTGATGCGCCAAAGCCTACTCGGTGCGCCTCGAGCAGCACGGTCTTGTAGCCGCGTTGTGCCAGATGCAGCGCGGTGGACAGGCCGGTATAGCCGCCACCCACCACACAGACATCCGCCGTGACATCGCCCTGCAGGGGCGCAAAGGGCGCCAATTCGACCCGCGTTGCGGCATAGTAAGAGGCCGGGTACTGACCCGGCCTGTCATTCACATGCAGCAGGTTCATACGTTCAACAGAAGGTGCTGCCGTTCCCAAGGGCTGATGACCTGCAGGAACTCTTTGTATTCGTTGCGTTTCACGGAAGCGTAGACCTTGCAGAAATCATGGCCCAGAACCTCCATCAAGGCGGGATCAGCCTCGAGCAGGTCCAGGGCGTCGCCGAGGTTGGTGGGGATGTCGTCGCTGTCGATATAAGCGTTCGCCTTGAATTCCGGGCGGGGCTGCTTTTTCTCCATCAGTCCCAGATAGCCGCAGGCCAAGGTGGCGGCGATGCCGAGATAGGGGTTGCAATCCATACCCGGCAGGCGGTTTTCGACGCGGCGACCGGCGGGGTTGCTGATCGGAATGCGCAGGCCCGTGGTGCGGTTGTCGCGGCCCCATTCCAGATTGATGGGGGCGGAAAAGTCGGGGACATAGCGGCGATAGCTGTTCACATAGGGTGCGATGACGGCGATTGCGCCGGTCAGGTGGTTTTGCAGGCCCGCGATGAAGTGATAAAAGGCCTGCGTCTCCTCGCCCTTCTTTTCGGCAAAGATGTTCTTGCCGGATTTGCTGTCGGTGACAGAAGTGTGGATGTGCATGGCGCTGCCGGGTTCACCGGCAATCGGTTTGGCCATGAATGTGGCAAAGCAATCGTGCCGCAGCGCCGCCTCGCGAATCAGGCGTTTGAAGAAGAACACGTCATCGGCCAGACGGACCGGGTCGCCGTGAGCGAGGTTGAGTTCGATCTGACCAGCACCACCTTCCTGCAGGATGCCGTCAATCTCCAGCCCCTGCGCCTCGGCATAGTCATAGATGTCGTCGATGACCTTGCCGTATTCGTCGATGGCGGACAGGGAATAGGCCTGCTTGCCCGCAGCGCGGCGGCCCGACCGGCCCATCGGCGCCTCGACCGGCATGTTGGGGTCGATGTTGCGGGCCGTCAGGAAAAACTCCATCTCGGGCGCGACAACGGGGGTCCAGCCTTGGGCGGCATAAAGCCCCACGATTTTCTTCAGCACGTTGCGGGGGGAGAAGGGGACGGGTTGGCCATGCTGGTCCATCGCGTCATGGATCACCTGCAGGGTCACATCGGCGGTCCAGGGGGCGGCGGTGGCGGTGGTGAAATCGGGCACCATGTACATATCGGGTTCGGTGAAGGCGTCAAAGGGGTTGTCGGCCCATTCGCCGGTGATGGTTTGCAAGAAGATCGAGATCGGCAGGAAGTAGTTGGTTTGCTTGGCGAACTTGGGCGCAGGCATGGCCTTGCCGCGCGCGACGCCAGCGATGTCGCCCACGATGCATTCCACTTCGTCAACCCGGCGGTCACCGATGTATTCGCGGGCGGCTTCGGGCAGTTGGTCTGTCCATTTCGACATGGGGGTCACACGGGGTTGGGGCCAGTGGCCCGGTTGTGTTGAAAGAAATCCGCAATCTGGGCGGCAATGGTCTGATCGGCCAAGGGGGCGGTCAGGCGGGTGGTGGCCTGTGCCATCAGGTCATCGGGGACAAGGCCCTTTCCCCGGGTCCGCATCAGCCCCTCGATAAAAGCGGGGCGGAATTCGGGATGGGCCTGGACGGTGAAGGCATGGTCGTAAAGCAGGGCGGCATTGGTGCAAAAGTCGTTGGAGGCTATGACGCGGGCACCGGGGGGTACTGCGGTCACCTGATCGCGGTGCCAGGCGTTCAGGGTCAGTTTCTGGTCGCCAAAGGCATAGTCGGTGGCCCCGACGGCCCAGCCGCCGTCATACCGCTCCACCCGCCCCCCCATCGCCTGCGCGATGATCTGGTGGCCAAAGCAGACCCCCACCATCGGCACATGGGCGGCAAAGCTGTCGCGGATGAACTGTTCCAAGGGCGGGATCCAGGGGTGATCCTCGTAAGCGCCGTGACGAGAGCCGGTGATGAGCCAGCCATCGCAGGCGGTGACCGAGGGGGGGAATTCGCCTTCGACGACCTTGTAGGTGCGGAAGGTAAAGCCGTGCCCGTCCAGCAGGCGGGCGAACATGTCGGGGTAATCGCCCAGATCGTCCTTCAGGGCGTCAGGCGCGAGGCCGGTTTGCAGGATGCCGATCAGCATAGGGGTTCCGTGGTTGCGAGGGTGCAATCGTGCGCCGTGCCCCCCTTTCGGTCAAGGGGGGCAGGGTTTTTCTGCGCGAAATCAAACAGTATCCAGATAAAGTTCGATTTTTTCAGCGTCGGACAGCTCGTCCAGATAGTGCAGTTCCTGACGTTTCGTTGAAATCAGGTTCTTGATCAGTTCCGGATGCAGGAAGCGCGGCACGATGGTGGATTGTTCCAGCGCATCAATCGCGGCCTGCCAATCGGGGGCGATTTGCGGCAACCCGTCGACGGCATAGGCATTGCCGACGATGGGGCTGGCGGGTTCCATCTCTTTTTCAATCCCGTCCAAAGCTGCGCCCAGAATCGCGGCCAGCATCAGATAGGGGTTCACATCGCCGCCCGCCACGCGGTGTTCGATCCGCCGCGCCGCAGGGTTGCCGGCCGGAATGCGGATGGCGGAGGTGCGGTTTTCATAGCCCCAGGCCACGGCGGTGGGCGCGTGTTTGCCGGGGACCAG
>CAMDHB010000332.1 GCA_945897655.1 Pseudorhodobacter antarcticus | reverse complement strand
TGTTGCCTGCCACGATGCCATCCACCGACATCGGCACGACGTGGTTCCCCGCCTCGTCTGACATCAGACAAATGATCGACTGCAAGGGACGCACCCACCGCAGTGACCCCGACCCCCAGCGCATCGACTTGGGCCAAGGGAACCCACGGATCACCGCTTCCAGCACCTCGGCCACAATGACCTCAGCCTTCCGCCCCGGCTTCTCAACGACCGCAAAGAAGACCTCGCCCTTCTTGTCCGCCCGCCGTTCCAACTGCTCCAGCGTCAGCCCGGTTGACCGCAAGAACCCTTCGATCGCCGCCGCAGGCGCCGACGTGTTCGGCCCCTTCCGCTCCTCACGCACAGAACGGCTCTCCGCCGTCAACCCGTCCACGACCAGCACCAACCGGCGCGGCGTCGAAAACGACCCGGCCGATGCATAGGTCAACCCCGCCTCGACCAACCCATTGGTCACCAGCGTCCGCAAATCCTCACGGGCGCGGGCTTGCATCCGGGCGGGAATCTCCTCGGAGAAGAGTTCGATCAAAAGGTCCATATCACTCTCCTACAGCGTCAGGGTTGATCTGATGCCAGGCATAGGCGCGGCCATCGGCAAAGACGGCGACCACGCGGTCGATCTGGGGGGCAATCTCGGCCTGCCCCAGAAAGGTAATCGCCTCACCCGTCTCCAGTGCGGCACCGATGCGGGCGGCGTCAAAGCAGTCGAACCACGACGGCGCGTTCAGGGGTTCGGCCTTGTCATACACCACGAACCCCTCGGTCAGGGTGGGCTGGGTGATGGGCGTGGTAAAGCAGGCGCGAAACCGCAGGGGCGAGGATGTGGCATCAATCCCCTGCAAATCTGCCACCGGTATCGGTTCGGGTTCCCCCGAAACCACGGCCGTCAAGGCAATCTCGTTGCCCGGGGTAAAGGCCACGGTCTCGTAGAACGCATATTCCTGCAGATAGTACATGGCGCCACCCGCCAAGAGTGCGCTCAACACAATGACGCCGCCGACAAACTTGCCATTCACACCGCTCTCCTCATGGCCAATAGGTATCAATGGGATAGGGCAAGGCCCGCTGCACGTCGGGGCGGCGCAGGTCCCAGACCATTTTCAACCGGTCCGGAAAGAAACGTTCATGCGTTTCAACGAACATTGCCCCGATGGGAAGGACAACGTTGCGCGCCTGATCCGCCAGAAGCTGGTCAAGGATGGCGAACTCGGCCCCCTCGATGTCCATTTTCACGATGGAGACAGGCTGGCCCAACTGTCGAACCACGTCGACGAAGCTGCGCATCTGCACGTCGATCGTGTTGACGTCATCCATGCTGGCATTGTTGAAGACGATCGATGACGCTTCGCTGTACAATTCCGGGAAGGAATCGAACTCCTTGGCGCGTCGCAACTTTGTCATGCCGTTTTCATGGGCGACCGCTTGTTGATGCAGGTGCACGTTCTTTTGCCCGGCAAAGCGCTTCTTCAACGCAGCAAAGCAGAACGGGTCAGGTTCATAGGCATGAACCACGGCACCGGTCGCGGCCAGTTTCGCGGTGAAGGCGCCCATGTTGGCACCCAGATCAAGGCAGATGTCTTTCGGCCCGATCTTGCTGAGCCGCACTTCGAAATCGCGCATGCTGGCCGGGCCATGAAGGCCCAGGTTATGTCGTTGCCAAAAGTTCATCATCTTTCGCGGGATGATCGCCAAAGGGCCCCTTGTGTTTGCCAGGGCCAATAGCAACGGCACCAGCGGCGGGGTCACCCATAATGCAATGCGCTCATGCAGCTTCACGCATCCGCCCCCGCTGGTGTCAGCCTGAACGCATCGGCACAGGCCTTGGCCAATGTGCGCACCCGCCCGATATAGGCCTGCCGTTCGGTCACCGAAATCACGCCGCGCGCGTCCAGCAGGTTGAACAGATGGCTGGCCTTGATCGCCTGATCATAGGCCGGATGCGCCATGATGATCCGCTTGCCCGACTTGGGGTCCTCTGGCTCGAATGCCAGCAGACGCGCACATTCAGCTTCGGCATCGACGAAATGGCGCAGCAAGGCCTCGGTATTCGCTCCGTCAAAGTTGTGCCGCGAATATTCCTCTTCGGTCTGGCGAAAGATGTCGCCATAGGTCAGCGGAATGGGCGACTGCGGGTCGTTGAAGGGCATCTCCATCACATGGTCGATGCCAAGGACATACATCGCCAACCGCTCCAGACCGTAAGTCAACTCACCCGAGACGGGGCGGCAATCATGACCACCAACCTGCTGGAAATAGGTGAACTGCGACACTTCCATGCCGTCGCACCAAATCTCCCAGCCCAGACCCCAGGCACCCAGCGTCGGGCTTTCCCAGTCATCCTCGACAAAGCGGATGTCATGCACAGACGCATCAATCCCGATCTCGGCCAAGGACCCCAGATACAGGTCCTGCAGGTTCGGCGGGCTTGGTTTGATGATGACCTGATACTGATAATAATGCTGCAACCGGTTGGGGTTCTCGCCATACCGCCCATCCGTGGGTCTGCGCGACGGCTGAACATAGGCCGCAGCCCAAGGACGCGAGCCGAGCGAGCGCAGCGTGGTTGCCGGGTGGAACGTCCCCGCCCCCACCTCCATGTCATAGGGCTGCAACACGGCGCAGCCTTGGGCGGCCCAATAGGCCTGCAACCGCAGGATCACTTCCTGAAAGCTGCGCGGGGCGGGTTTGGCGGCGATTGCGGGCATGGGTGCGGACATGGGGGGTCAGGCCTTTGACAGTGCGCCCCTTCCATAGGCGGGTGCGGCACAAGGGTCAATGTGGCGGGCTGGCACGCCCGCGCAGATTTGATGGCTGATTGGGGGTGCATCCGCCGTTTGGTCTGCTAGAGTCGGCCAAATTCTGCCGCGACCGAAAGCGGCGCGGGCAAAAGGGTATGGTCTTGATGAAAGTTCTCGTCGCTGTGTTCGGGCTGTGTGCCATGCTCTTCAGCACCCCGCTGGCCGCCCAGACCACCTGGCTACAGATCGAGGCGCAGCCAGATCTGAACACCGCCCTCGACCGTGCCCGCGCCTATGCCGCCCTCTTTCCCGATGTCAAAGGCTACCGCCTTGACAGCGGCTGGTACGGCATCGCCCTTGGCCCTCAGGATCAGGGAACTGCGGCCTCTCGCCTTCTGGACCTGCGCCGTCAGAACCTGATCCCCACCGACAGCTATCTGTCGGTCGGCGAAAGTTATGGCCAGCGGTTCTGGCCCGCGGGCGACAACACATCCCCAGCAGTCGAAACCGAGGTTCTGCCTGATCTGGTGGTCGAAGCCCTGCCCGAAGCCGACCAACCCGAACCCGACCTGCCCGAACTCGACCGGGACGAGACGCCCGATCAAGCCCGCGCCAGCGAAGCCGAACTGACCGCCAGCGAACGCGAACTGCTGCAAGAAGCGCTGAAATGGTATGGCTTTTACCAAGGTGGCCTTGACGGCGCCTTTGGCCCCGGCACCCGTGCCTCGATGGCGGCATGGCAGGTCGCCAATGGGTATGAAGAAACCGGTATCCTGACCACATCCCAGCGCGCCGCCCTGACCGAGGCCCTGCGGTCTGACAAGGCCGAGTTTGGCTTTGAAACCGTGTCCGAACTTGAATCCGGGATCGAGATTACCTTGCCGCTTGGCGTGATCATTTTTGACCGCTACGACCCGCCCTTCGTCCACTTTGCCGCGAAAGATGGCTCCGGCCTCAAGGTGCTGCTGATCTCGGAACCCGGCGGCAAGGCCGGGCTGGCGGGGCTTTTTGACATCCTGCAAACCTTGGAACTCGTCCCCACCACGGGCGAGCGCAGCCTTGACGACACCTCCTTCACCATCCGCGGCCAGAATGACCGGATTGAAACCCTGGCCTTTGCGCAGGCGGTTGGGGGCAACATCAAGGGCTATCTGATCAGTTGGGATCTGGCTGATGCCGACCGCATGGCGCGCATCCTGCCGGTCATCCAGTCCAGTTTCCGCACCCTTGGCGACAGGGCGCTTGACCCGGGCCTTGTGCCGCTGTCCGACGCCGCCAAACGCGGGCTTCTGGCGGGCCTTGATGTCCGCCACCCCCGCCTGTCTCGTTCCGGCTT
>CAMDHB010000331.1 GCA_945897655.1 Pseudorhodobacter antarcticus | reverse complement strand
GGGGCGGGTTGCCCAGCGGGTTGTCGGGGATGTTCAAGAAGAAATGAGCCTGCCTTTCGCCATTCCTGTTCTGGAAACGGAACGCCTGACGCTGCGCGGCCCCCGCGAAAGCGATATTCCGGCCATGGAAGGCTTTGGCAAAAGCCCGCGCAACAGCTTTGTCGGCGGACCGTTTGACCGGTTTGGGGCGTGGCGCGCGATCCTGGGCGCGGTCGGGCATTGGGCGTTCAAGGGCTTTGGCTATTGGTCGGTGGACCGGCGGGCGGATGGGGCCTTTGTCGGGCGGGTCGGGGTCATTCTGGCGCCTGATGCGACCGAGCCGGAACTGGCCTATCATTTCTTTGACGGATTTGAGGGTCAGGGCTATGCGACTGAGGCGGTTCTGGCTGCGCGGGATTATTGCCATGATGTGCTGGGAACGGCACCGCTGGCCAGTTTTATCGACCCCGAAAACCTGCGCTCGGTAGCCTTGGCGCGGCGCGTGGGTGCAGTGCAGGAAAGCGCGTTTGAGGAGGATGGCCGGACGATCCATGTCTGGCGGCATCCGAAGGGCGCTAAATGACCCCGCCCGTCCTTCACAGCCAACGCCTGACGCTTGGACCGGCCAGTTCGGCCCATGCCGAGGCGTTCATCGCGTTTTGCGCGACCGAGGACAGCCGGTTCATCGGCGGCCCGGCGGACCGGCGCGATGCGTGGGAAGGTGTGGCGATTTCGGCGGGCTTATGGGCGTTGCGCGGGTTCGGGCCGTTCTGGCTGTCGGCGGGCGGTGTGCCGGTGGGGCGGGCTGGGGTTTACTATCCCGATTGGCGGGCGGAACCTGAACTGGCCTGGACGATTTACCCCGCCTATCAGGGCCGGGGCTATGCGACCGAGGCGGCGCTGGTGGCGCGGGATTGGGCCTATGCGACCCTGGGTCTGGGGCCCCTGGTCAGTTTGATTGATACGGGCAACGCGCCCTCGATCCGGGTGGCTCAGAAGTTGGGGGCCGTGTTGGAGGGTCCGCACGAACCCAATGGTGGGCATCCGGTGATGCGCTGGCGGCATCCGGCGGGGGTGGCGGCATGATGCTGGAGACGCCCCGGTTGCGGTTGGTTCCCTTGGACGCAAGGCACATCCCGGCCTATCAGGCCTTCCTTGCCAGCCCCCGTGCGGCGGCGCTGGGTTGGGCTGCGATGCCGCATGAGGCGTGGCGGAATTTCGCGGCGATGATGGGGCATGGGCTGCTGCGCGGCTTTGCGCCGTTTGCGTTGGAGGCGCGGGAGGATGGACGCGCCCTGGGCCTCTGCGGGCCGTTCTGGCCTGAGGGGCAGGCGGAGCGTGAGGTGAAATGGCACATCTGGCCGGATGCGGATGAGGGCAAGGGGTTCGCCTTTGAAGCGGCGCGTGCTGTGCTGGGCCATGTGTTCGGGGTGATGGGCTGGGAGACGGCGGTCAGTTACATCGCCCACGGCAACGAACGGTCTGCCGCGCTGGCGCGGCGGTTGGGGGCGGTGCAGGATGGCACGTGGGTCACCCCTCGGGGCACCGAGGTGCGGGTGTTCCGGCACGGGCGCGGGGTGGTGGCATGATGGCCCCGACCCTGACCACCGCGCGGCTGGTGCTGCGCCCGGTGCAGATGGCGGATTTCTCGGCGTACCGGGATTTCATGCTGTCGGACCGTGCCCGGTACATGGGCGGGCCGTATGATCTGGCCGGAGCCTGGGGGTTGTTCTGTCACGACGCAGGCTTGTGGGCGTTGGCCGGGCATGGCGGTTTGGCGGTGGAGACCAAGGACGGTCAGACTGTGGGGGTCGTCGGCATCAATGCGGGCCCGCTGTTCCCGGAAACCGAGCTTGGCTGGATGCTGTATGAGGGGCACGAAGGGCAGGGCTATGCGACCGAGGCGGCGGGCGTTTTGCGCGACTGGGCCTTTGGGTCGCGCGGGTTGACCACCTTGGTCAGCTATGTCTTTCCGGCCAACCATGCTTCGGCAGCCGTGGCGCGGCGGTTGGGGGCAAGGCTGGATCCGCAGGCGGCGCGGCAGGCGGACAGTGAGGATGATCTGGTTTTCAGGCATGTCCCGGGGGACGGGCAGCCATGATCGCGCCGACCCTGACCACTGCGCGGCTGGTGCTGCGCCCGGCGACCATGGCGGATTTTCCGGCCTACCGGGCGTTCGTCACGGGCGAGCGGACCCGGTTCATGGGCGGGCCGCATGATGCGGCTACAGCCTGGAACTGGTTTTGCAATGACATGGCACAGTGGGCGTTGCTGGGCATGGGGGCGTTGATTGTCACGCTTCAGGGGCGTGCGGTTGGGCAGGTTGCGGTGTGTGGTGGGCCGATCTTCCCAGAACCGGAACTGGGTTGGTTCCTGTTTGAGGCTGCAGACGAGGGGCAGGGATTTGCCTTTGAGGCGGCCTCGGCGATGCGGGATTGGGCGCTGGGCCTTCGTGGCCTGACCTCGGTTGTGGCCTATGTCGATGCGGGCAATGCGGCTTCTATCCGGCTGGCCACAAGGTTGGGTGGGGTGTTGGACGAAGGCGCTGCCACGCCGGATGGCATGGCCACGCAGGTTTACCGGATCGGGGGGCGGGCATGATGCTGACCACCCCGCGTCTGACCTTGCGGATGCCGGCTGAGGCCGATTGGCCCGCCTATTGCGCCTACCGACTTGGTGCGCGGTCGACCCTGCCGGAGGGTGAGCGCAGCGAGGCTGTGGCGCGCGCGCATTTCGACGCCTTCGCCGCGCATTGGGCCAAGCGCGGTTTTGGTCGCTTTGTGATGGTGGACCGCGACACCGGGGCCGCCATCGGCCATGTCGGGCCGTTTGAGCCCGAGGGCCATCCGGAGCGGGAGATCACCTGGACCCTGTGGTCGGCGGCGCATGAGGGCAAGGGCTATGCCTATGAGGCGGCGCAGGCGGCGCGGGATCATGCCTTGGGTGCCTTGGGTTGGCCCACCGCTGTCAGCTATATCGTGCCGGGCAATGCAAGGTCGCGGCGGTTGGCGGAACGTCTGGGGGCAACGTTGGACCCGCAGGCCAAGCGGCCGGATTATGACGGCGGCTGTCTGGTCTACCGGCATCACGGGGGGGCGGCATGACTGTGCTGACCACTGAACGGCTGATCCTGCGGCAGCCCGTGATGGGCGACTTGCCCGAGTGCGTGGCGTTCTGGTCGTCAGAGCGCAGCCATATGATGGGCGGGCCCTGGATGCCCGAGGTGACGGCGACCAACCTGCAAGAGGTGATCGACCTGTGGTCGCTGAACGGCTTTGGGCTGTTCATCGTCACGCTGAAGGGGTCGGACCGGGCGGTTGGGCTGATCGGGCCGTGGCAGCCTGCGGACTATCCGGAACCCGAGTTGGGTTGGAGCCTGTGGGATGCGGTGCTGGAGGGCAAGGGGCTGGCGCTGGAGGCGGCGGTGGCGGCGCGGGACTGGTTCTTTGCGACGACGAAATACACCACCGCCGTCAGCTATACCCATCCTGACAACCATAGGTCGCACCGCCTGTGCGAGCGTCTTGGCGCGGTCCATGACCCTGACGCCCTGCAGCTTGACCCGCCCGAGCGTGTTTACCGCCACTTTGCCAAGGGGGGGACGCATGTCTGACGACCTGCATCTGGCAAGCGGTGCGGCGTTGGCGCTGGCCCAAGGCATGGCCGCGCTGGTGCCGGTGATCCGCACCGAACGGTTGACCCTGCGGGCCCCCCGGCTGGAGGATTACCCGGCCTATGAGGCGGTGTTCGTATCGGACCGGGCCGCATACATGGGCGGGCCGTTCACGGCGGAGGACGCCTTTTGCGACTTTGCCCAAGGTGTGGCGGGCTGGATGCTGCGCGGGGCGGGGATGTGGACGATCACCCTGCACGGGGCGGATGCGCCGCTGGGCTGGGTTTACCTGTGGTATGAATTCGGCGACCCTGAGCCTGAAATCGGCTGGGTTCTGGTGCCTGAGGCCGAGGGTCAGGGATATGCGACCGAGGCGGCGCAGGCGGTGTTGCCGCGGGCGCTGGACCAGTTCGGGCCGGGGCGGGTTGTCAGCTATATCGACGCGGGCAATGCACGCTCGGCCCGGATCGCGGTCGCCTTGGGG
>CAMDHB010000330.1 GCA_945897655.1 Pseudorhodobacter antarcticus | reverse complement strand
GACCCCAGGGTTTTCCAAACGACCCCACCCCAGCCCGCCTCAAAGGCGCGTTCGACGTTATAGGCCTTGTCGGTTGGTGGGGCAGAGGCCAGCCAGAACGGGTTCGGGGATTTGATGCCGATGAAGTTGGAGGAGAGGTTTGCCATGATGGATCCCTTGTAGGATGGGCAATCTGCCCATCATCCCTTCAATGCTGTGTTGATCGCCTCGGCAGCGTCGCGACCTTGGGCGACTGCGGTGACGGTCAGATCCTCGCCCCCCGCCGCGCAATCGCCGCCGGCCCAGACGCGGCCTGCCTGCGTGACCAGTTTGTTGCCGTCTTTGGCGATGGGAGCCCCGGACAGGGTTTGACCGATGGCTTTCAGAACCTGATCGGCGGGCAGGGTGAAGGTTTCGCCGCTGTCATAGGCAAATGTCACACCCTCGGCACTGATCGCCTTGGGTGCGGCGCCGTAGATGATCTTCACGCCCACTGTGGCGGCGTGATCCTGTTCGTACAGGCTGGCGCTCATCTTTTCCTTGCCACGGCGGTAGACCATCGTGACGTTTTGCGCGCCCAAGAGTTTTGACTGAACGGCTGCATCCACGGCGGTCATGCCGCCGCCGATGACCACAACATCGCGGCCCACAGGATAGGCGGACAGGTCCGCCGCCTGAAGCAAGCCTTCAATGAAATCCACGGCATTCTGCACTTGGGGGGCATCCTCGCCCGGGATACCGAGGCTGTTCACTCCCCCCAGACCAACCCCAAGAAATACGGCATCAAAGTCCGCTTCCAAACCGGACAATGTAACATCGCGGCCAAGTTCGCCTTGGGCGATGGTGATGCCGCCGATCTTCAGCAGCCACTCCACCTCGCGCGCGGCGAAATCGTCGGCAGTTTTGTAGGCGGCCAGACCGTATTCGTTCAAACCACCGGCCTTGGCGCGGCGTTCGTAAACGGTCACTTCATGACCATGCAGTGCCAGACGATGGGCGCAGGACAGACCTGCGGGCCCTGCCCCGACCACGGCAACCTTCTTGCCGGTAGCGGCCGCCCGGGTGAAGGGATGCACGCCCTTGTCCATCAGCGTATCGGTGGCAAAGCGCTGCAGGCGGCCAATTTCGACCGGCTTGCCCTCGGCCACTTCGCGCACGCAAACCTCTTCGCACAAGGTTTCGGTGGGGCAGACCCGGGCGCACATGCCGCCCATGATGTTCTGGGCAAAGATTGTTCGCGCTGCGGCCTCGGGCGTGCCGGTGGCGATCTGGCGGATGAAAAGGGGGATATCGATCGACGTCGGGCATGCCGTCATGCAGGGCGCGTCGTGGCAGAAGTAGCACCTGTCGGCGGCGACCATAGCCTCGTGCCGCTCTAGGCGGGGGGCGATGTCGGCGAAGTTCGCGGCAATCCGGTCAGGCGGCAAGCGGCCTGAAACCACGCCGGGGGTCAATGAGGAATGGGGCAATCTGTCCTCCCTTGTCATTTCCTGCAGCGTTACACAGGACTTATTTTTTATCAAACGGTAAATTTTGTCGGTGTGAAGATTTTTTGTGGCAAAGGTCCGATGATGACATGGAAGCTTTTCCTTGCAGCATGTCTCGGATATACAAGGCTCACATAATCGTTGGGCACGTGGTCTGACCAATTAACAAACGACCCCAGATGAGGACGTCATGAGAAAACATTCCCCTGAGTCAGATGTGGCTTTCATCGCGGCATTGGCCGAACTTCTGAACAAGAACGATCTGACCGAACTGTCCGTAAAGCGCGACTATGGTCCGGACGACAGCCTCGATGTGCGGGTGGTCAAGCAAAGCAATATTGTTCAGATGGCGGCAGCGGCACCGGTTGTGCAGCATCAGGCAGCCCCGATGGTTGCGGCGGCCGCATCGGCAGCAGCCCAGGCCCCGCTGGAGGACCCGGCACAGCATCCGGGGGCTGTCACATCGCCGATGGTTGGCACGGTTTACCTGTCGGCTGAACCGGGTGCAG
This sequence comes from Pseudorhodobacter antarcticus, assembly GCA_945897655.1. GTDB lineage: Bacteria > Pseudomonadota > Alphaproteobacteria > Rhodobacterales > Rhodobacteraceae > Stagnihabitans. The sequence goes on along the minus strand of CAMDHB010000330.1, from coordinate 2,112 downwards.
CGGCCTTTGTTTCTGTCGGGTCAACCGTGACCGAGGGTCAGACTGTGCTGATCATCGAAGCGATGAAGACCATGAACCACATCCACGCGCCCCGGGCCGGAACGGTCAAGCGCATCGTGGTGTCCGACGGACAAGCGGTGGAATATGGTGCGCCCCTGCTGATCATCGAGTGAGGCGTCCCGTGTCCAAATCAACAAAGACAAGTCAGCCCATCTTTGACAAGATCCTGATCGCCAATCGGGGTGAGATTGCCCTGCGTGTGATCCGCGCCTGCCGTGAGATGGGTATCAAATCGGTTGCCGTTCATTCCACCGCCGATGCAGATGCCATGCATGTGCGGATGGCTGATGAAAGTGTTTGCATTGGCCCTGCATCCTCGACCCTGTCTTACCTGAACAAGGCTGCGATCATCTCGGCCTGCGAGATTACCGGGGCGCAGGCGGTGCATCCAGGGTATGGGTTCCTGTCGGAAAACGCGGCCTTTGCCCAGGCGTTGCAGGATCACGACATCACCTTCATCGGCCCGACCGCCGAGCATATTCGGATCATGGGCGACAAGATCACCGCCAAGGAGACGGCCAAAGCCTTGGGCATTCCGGTGGTTCCGGGGTCTGATGGCGGCGTTCCTGATTTTGAGACCGCGATTGGCGTGGCGGCGGCAATCGGATTTCCGGTGATCATCAAGGCGACGGCCGGGGGTGGTGGCCGTGGCATGAAGGTCGCCAAGAACGCTGAGGAACTGGAGATTGCGTTCCGCACGGCACGGTCAGAGTCCAAGGCCGCCTTTGGCAATGACGAAGTCTATATCGAGAAGTACCTGCAAAAGCCGCGCCACATCGAGATTCAGGTCTTTGGCGACGGCAAGGGCAAGGCCGTGCATCTGGGTGAGCGGGACTGTTCTTTGCAGCGCCGGCATCAGAAAGTCTTTGAAGAGGCGCCGGGCCCTTCGATCACCCCGACCTTGCGGGCCAAGATCGGCAAGATCTGCGCCGATGCCGTGGCCAAGATCAACTATATCGGTGCGGGAACGATCGAGTTTCTGTATGAAGACGGCGAGTTTTTCTTCATCGAGATGAACACAAGGTTGCAGGTTGAACATCCGGTGACCGAAGGCATCTTTGGTGTTGACTTGGTACGCGAACAGATCCGTGTGGCCTCAGGTTTGCCGCTGTCGTTTTCGCAAAGTGACCTGGAGATTAATGGCCACTGCATTGAAGTGCGGATCAATGCCGAAAGAATGCCGGATTTTGCCCCCCGCCCCGGTTTGGTGAAGGTCTTTCATGCGCCCGGCGGTCTGGGGGTTCGGATGGATTCGGCGCTGTATGGCGGCTATTCCATTCCGCCCTATTACGACAGCCTGATCGGCAAGTTGATTGTCCACGGTCGCGATAGGCCCGAAGCCTTGGCACGGTTGAAGCGGGCCTTGGGCGAGTTGATCATTGACGGCATCGAGACCACGATCCCGCTGTTTGACGCCTTGTTGGCCGAACCGGACATCCAGAAGGGTGACTACAACATCCACTGGCTGGAAAAGTGGCTGGAAACCCAGTTCGGCGCGGGTTGATCCCAAAGCGCAGCTGATCAGGCCAAAAGCCAGTCCAGCTGCGCCCCCAACTCGCCCTTGCGCCACATCGTAATCATCTGCACATGTCCAGAGCCTTTGGGCACAACAAGCACCTCGACATTCTCCATATCCTTCAAGTGGTTGGCATGGGCCAGGTCCACCTTGCGATCCGCCGTACAGATCAGCCGCGTCAAGGGGCGGGCGGGTAAACGGTCATACCAGATCCGGGCAGACACATCCCTTCCGATCGCCGCCCGCGCACGGTTGCAGACGCGTTCGCTGCGGATATCGCCGATGCTGGCGCGAAAGTCAGCCTCCGCGTTCAGGGCTGATCCAAAGTGCAGGGCCCGCGCGGCGTTCAGCGACAGGCCCAGCATGATGCCAGCCGCCCCGCCGCCCGATACCGCCAACACAACCACCCGGTTGGGCGCACGCGCTGCAATCAGCGCCGTCAGCGCGGAAATGGTGGTGGCCAGGTCCGTCCCCAGACTACGCACACCCAAGGCATAGCCAGCCAAGCTGTAATCGGCCAAATAGATCGCCCCAGC
>CAMDHB010000329.1 GCA_945897655.1 Pseudorhodobacter antarcticus | reverse complement strand
GCCTCCGCTTCCAGCGGCATCTCGACAACCCGTTTGACAATATCCAGATCGCAAAGACCCTCCACGAATTCGAACACGTCATGAACGGCGGTTTCCTCGGCCTCAGTCGTAAGGTTGATCGTCCACCCAAGGTTTGGTTTGGCCGGGTCAAAGGCTGGCAGGTCGGGCAGACGGGAGAGGTCGACCTCAACCGCGATCTCCCCCAGTTCGGCAAGGGTTGAAATCAAAAGCGCCGGGTCATGGCCGTTGCTGTAAAGGCCCGCATGCGGCCTGAACTGGATCGTGTAGCCCTGGCCAACTGTGTCGTCCGCCCCCCCGAGATCGGTCAGATCCAAAGACAGGGCGGCAAAGGCAAAGGGCTCATCCGGAGGGGCCTCATCAACCTGGGGTGTGCCACCAAGGCACGCATCCAAAGCCGCCAGAAATCCTGCGGTCTGTGCGGAACTGGCGTCGGTTTCGGTTCGGGCATCGTCGACCAGGTCGGTCAGATGGTCGGCAGACCGCTGCAGCGTCTGCAGGTTCGCAGGGTTCAACGGGATACGGTGACCTCGCATTTCATCCAGCACCGTCTCAAACCGGTGGGCAAAGGAGACGAGGGCCGTCAGTTTGAAAGCCCCAGCCCCCCCCTTGATGGAATGAACCGCCCGAAAGACCGCATTGACCGTTTCATCGTCATGCGTGCCCGAATTCATTTTGGCCAACCCCTCGGCCAGGGCTTCCAACAGTTCTTCGCTTTCCTCAAAGAACATGTCGCGAATGGAGGCTTGCGCGGTCATCTTACGCCCTCGCCCCGGTCACACGGCGTACGACTGACACGATGGCCACGTCATCAAACGGCTTGACGATCCAGCCCGTGGCCCCGGCCTCACGCGCCTTCGCTTTCAGATGGGGGGCACTTTCGGTCGTCAGAACCAGAATGGGCACGTTGCGGTGCACCGAGCCCCCGCGGATGGCAGAAATCACCCCGTAGCCATCCATGTTGGGCATGTTGATATCGGTGATCACCACATCCGGCGGGTTTTCCTGAAAGCGCGATACGCCCTGCACCCCGTCATCGGCCAGCGTGCATTCGAAACCCGCGTCTTCCATCACCTTTTGCACCAGACTGCGGATGGTGCGGGAATCGTCGATAGCCAGAACTCTGATCGTCATGCCAGGTGCCCCCTTTCCAGAAGGTTCGGTGTTATGCCCAAGTGGACGAGGACCCGTTCGTTGGCCTCCGACAACCGGGTCAACTGAAAGCCAAGGCCGCGCTTGCGCCAGCTGGCCGCCGCGGACAGCAACAGCTCCACCAGCATCGTGTCGACCCTGCGCAGGTTTCCCGCGTCGATCCGAACCGAAAACCCGCTGTTTTCCTTCAGGAAACTTTGTATCCCGCTGTCTTGCGCAGGCATGAAATCCTCTTGCAGTGCAAAGTCTTTCCAGATCCCAGCCATGTCCTGATCCGCCTCCGTAGGAACTGCATCGCAGTCGTTGATCGCTTGAACTGCGGTCAGGATTAGGTTTGGCGTCTTAAGAAGTGGTTGCAGGCGCACAGAAAGAACCGCGGCCTTCATCTAAGATTTTAGGCAACCGGCGTTTGAAGGGGGGGGGATGGGGGGGATGGGGTTACCCACCCTTAACTCGTGGGGGCTAGTCTGGCAGGGCAAACATGACCGGGATCAAGTTTCATGACCTTCAACAAAGCCATCAGCGCCGCCGCAGATTTCACCCAAGCCGAAGGTTCGGGCGAAGAGCCCTATTCGATTGATCAGATCATCTTCTCACGCACCGACAAGCGCGGGGTGATCCTGTCCGGAAACGAGGTGTTGCGCCGCCTGTCGGGCTATAGTTGGGATCGCTTGATCGGCGCGCCGCACCGCATCCTGCGCAACCCCGACACGCCCAAGGTCGTGTTCTGGATGCTTTGGCAGACCATTCAACAAGACAAGCCTATGGTGGCCTATATCAAGAACCGCTCGGCCCGGGGCGGGTGGTACTGGGTTCTGTCGCTGGTCGTGCCTTGGGAAGGCGGCTATTTCTCGGCCCGGATCAAGCCGACGGGGCCATTGCTGGCGCAAGTCACCGCCATATACGCCGAGCTTCTGGCGGCCGAGGCGTCAAAATCCCTTCCCCACGAAGCGGTCGCGGCGCTTTTGCTGAAACGCCTCGCTGACCTTGGGTTTCCCAGTTACCACGCCTTCATGTGCAGCGCGCTGGAGCAGGAGCTTTCTGCCCGCAACATCGCTCTGGGCCGGTCAAATGCCACGCAAGCCCGCTCCCTCACCACGATCACCTCCAATCTGAAGGCGACCGAGGAGAAGCAGAAAACCCTGCTGCTGGAGTTTGACGAGCTTCAGTCAATTCCGACCAACATGCGGATCATCGCCTCGCGGCTGGAACCGTCGGGCGGGCCGATCTCGGCCATTTCGGACAACTACAAGTTCGCCTCGACCGAAATCTCTCGCCGGTTGGAGGCTTTTGCCGGCAGTGAAAGCAATCTGTGTCACACGATGGCCACCGATGTCGCGGATGCCTTGTTCCTGACTGGCGTCGCACAGCTTTTGTCCGAGGTTCCCCGCCAGTTTGCCAAGGAGGATCACAGCCAGACCCCGATCGAGTTTTCCAAGGAACAAGCCATCCTGAGTGAGGTCGAATTCAGCTTCAACACGCAGGCGCGCGCTGCGGTTATCAGGGCCGAACAAGTCTCGGGTGAGTTGAACCTGGCTTCCAGCGAAATCCGGCGCATGATGTTGGGGCTTGACACGATCAGGGTCATGGGCCGTGTCGAAAGCGGCCGGCTTGGTTCGTCCGGGGTCGGGCTGTCCTCAACGATTGACCAGCTTGACATGCGCCACGCCGCTATATCAGAGCATTTGCAGGCCCTGATGGATCTGTCCGCCTCAATCAAGTCGGCGATCACTGCTTATGAACGCACAACCTCGCCTTAGCGCGAATCGCGTTCTATCTGTTTCAGATTGAATGCGATCCAAGACAGGTAAACCGTTGGCGATACGCTCTGCTAACTCAAGATTTGGGGAAACGGCCATACTCGCGTGCTCGCGCCTCAGGTGAAAATGCCCGAAGGGGCCCGGGAACCCCATCATATGCGCCCCTGCAGAACCGGGCCAAGCCTGCGCGCCCTTAAGCTGCGTGGCCGCTTGCAGCCAACCGCATGAAACAGCAACTTAGGCGCTGTTCCAGACTGATTTGGGCACGCTGGGCCACTTCTGCACTGGGCCTAGTCGGATGCACGGGCGCACTTGATTGGCTCCAATCGCCAAGCAAGTCCAAAAGGTTTCAACCTTTGCCACACCCAACTCGCGCCAGTGGGGTGACCGGGCACGCAAGAGCCCGGCCTTGATGGTACACCAGTTCTCTACGCCCTGCGGCGGTCTTCCTCGGCAGGGATGAACACCCGCGCCTGGCCCCGGCCTGCCCGCTTGGAGGCATAAAGCGCCTCATCCGCATCGGTCTGCATCTGCTTGGGGTCGGGTTGGACATACTGGTTTGACAGCGCGATCCCGATCGAGGCTGAAATCCGGCAGTTGTGCCCATCAAACTGGATGGGAACCGTCAATTCCTCGATGATCCGGTAAGCAACGGCCTCCAGACCGGCCGTGTCCACCATGTCGGGGAAAACCACCACAAACTCGTCCCCCCCCACTCTGGCGACGGTATCCTCGGCCCGGGTTTCCCGTTGCAGGACCTTCGCCACCTCTTTCAGAACGTGATCACCTGCCGCATGCCCATAGGTGTCATTCACCGCCTTGAAGAAGTCGAGGTCGATATGCATCAGCGCGAAATTCGTATGCGTGCGTGTCAGAACCTCCGTCTCCATGGACAGCGCGCGACGGTTGCGCAGGCCCGTCAACGTATCAGTCAGCGCCAATGCCTGTGCTGTCTGCTTGTCATCTTCCAACCGCTTTGCAAGACCGCCCAGCGCGTTCATCGCCGCCGTGTTCGCCTCAACCAGATACATCATTTCAACAGCCAGATCGGTTGGTGCAAAATCGCCATCGGTCAGCGCATTTGCACTTACCGCCTCAACCACTTTGATTCCGAAAGACAAATTCAGAACCATCCCGCCGCCATTGTTCAGGTTCAATGCAAG
>CAMDHB010000328.1 GCA_945897655.1 Pseudorhodobacter antarcticus | reverse complement strand
GTCTCGGCCGACGAAATCCGCAACTGGGTCAATATCTCGATCGTACGTTCGCGTGCGGCTTTGCGATCAAGTCCCAAGTGCATCATCGCCACTTCGTCAACTTGGCCGCCAATGTGGCGGACCGGGTCAAGGGCAGTCATCGGGTTCTGGGTGATGAAGGCAATGCGGCGTCCGCGCAGTTTGCGCAGTTCCGCCTCGGGGCGCTGAAGGGAATGACCGTCGAAGGCCAGATTTCCACCGGTGATGCGACCGCCTATCACGGGCAAAAGACCCATGATAGCCATTGCCGTCAGCGACTTTCCGGACCCGCTTTCACCGACCAACCCGTGGATCTGACCCCGATCCAACGCGAAACTCACTCCGTCCAACGGTGTGACATTGCCGATAGAGACCCGCAGATCCTGAACCTCAAGCAGCATCAGGCGTCCCTCAACTTGGTTCGGATATCGAGCGCTGAGATGAGGGCATCGCCGAACAGATTTATAGCGATCACCGTCAGGGTCAGCGCAAGGCCGGGCAGCAAGATGATCCAAGGTGCTGAGAACAGCTGGGCTGCCCCCGAGGACATCATGGCCCCCCAGCTGGGTGTCGGCGGCTGTGCCCCAAGGCCGAAGAAGCCGAGCGTCGCTTCCAAGATGATCGCATCGCCTGTGGCCAGCATCGCGGCCACCAGCACAGGCGCCAGGGCATTGGGGATCAGGTGCCGGAACAACAGATGCTTGTGGCTGGCCCCAAGGCTACGGGCGGCCTCGATGTAGGTCTCGGACTTCAGGGACAGGATCTGCGCCCGGGTCAATCTTGTGAACTGGGCCAGATAGGCAACGGCGATTGCAACCATGGTGCCCGTTGTCCCGGGCCCGATGATGGCCACAAGGATTAAGGCAATCAGTATTTCCGGGAACGACCAGGTAAGGTCGACCACCGTTGTCACGACCCGGTCGAACCAGCCCCCGAAATAAGCCGCCGCCGCGCCAAGGGTAAGCCCTGCCATCAGCGATAGGCCGATCGAGACGGTGGAAACGGTCAGGGAGGTCCGCGCTCCATAGAGGATGCGCGTCAGCAGATCTCGGCCGAACTCATCCGTGCCCATCCAATGCGCCGCATCGGGGGGCATCTTGGCGTTGGCGAGGTTCTGGACATCGTAGTCATAGGGCGTCAGCACCGGCGCCAGGACGGCGACCGCAATCAGAAACACCAGCCAACCGCCGGCAACCGACCCCATGGGTCGGCCAAACGCGCTGCGGAAAGGTGCAATCCATCGCATCATGTCAGGCTCGCTCGCGCCCGGGGGTCCATGAGCGCCTGAAGCACATCGCCAAGGAAAGTGCCCAGGATGACGGCCGTCGACAGCATCAAGAGGCAAGCCTGCACCACGGGGTAGTCGTGCTGCATGATGCCCCTGATCAGAAGCGTGCCAATGCCCGGACGGGCAAAGACAACCTCGACCGTGATGGCACCGCCAAGGACGAAGCCGATCCTGAGGGCGAGGATCGTCACAACCGGGATCAGGGCATGGTGCAAAACGCGCAACAGCTGGATGCGCAGGGGATGCATGCCCTTTGCGTGAAGGAGCATGACGAAATCTTTCCGCTGGGTTTCCACCATGGCAACACGGGTGATGCGCGCCACAAGCGCCGTGCCGCCGAGGCCGATGGTCAGGACCGGCAGGACAAGACTGCTGGCCCCGCGCGCCCCCGAGACGGGCAGCCAGCCAAGCCAGACCGAAAAGACCAGCATCAGCAAGAGCCCCAGCCAGAAGCTGGGCAAGGTCGATCCGAACAGGACGCCGGTCATGATCGCCCGGTCGGGCCAACGATCCCGGAAAATTGCGGCTGTGACGCCAAGCGACACGCCAATAACCGTGTAGAAGATGAAGGCGCTCGCCCCGAGCGCGATGGAATGGGGCAGCGCATCTGCCATCAGGTCGGCAACTGGGCGGCGCATGATGATCGCGGTGCCAAGATCACCTTGCAGGACACCCCAGATCCATATGCCGTATTGAACGACCAGCGGCTTGTCCAAGCCATACCGCTCCGTTAGGATCTGCCGTTGCTCGGGCGGGGAGCCGACGGTCAGAAGGCTGTCGACCGGATCGCCCGGAACCAGGTGGATCAACAGGAAAGCGACGATCGACGCCGCGAAGAAAACGGGGATCAGAAGAAGACTTCTCTTGATGATAAAGCCAAGCATCTCCCGATCCCCGTTTCCGTGTGTCAGTTCGCCAACTTCAGGTCCATGATCGCGGCGCGCTGAAAGACCGGGGAATTGATGGTCTCGGGCATGATCACCCGGTCAGCGTTGAAGGCGATGTTGCCCACTGGCTCGTAGATCGGTGCGAAGGGGAACTGCGACAGGATGTATTCGTGGTAGGCGATGAAGTTCTTCGTGAACTCTTCGCCGGTCTTCGACCCTGTCATGGCCACCTTGCGCAGTTCTTCCGCCTTGGGATCGTTGAACATCGAGATGTTCGGATAGCCAAGACGATCGCCCCCGAAGAACCAGTCAAGAATGGTCGCGCTGTCATAGAAGTAGGACCGCACGGCAGCCTGATGGGTGCCGGCCTTGTACTGATCGCGGATGGTCGCACTGTCGAAAGTCAGGATGTCGGCTGCGAAGCCTGCATCCTTCAGTTGCGCCTGGATGACTTCGGTTACGCGGCGGAAGTTGGAATCCGATTGCGTCCAGAGCGTGATTTTCAGCGGCTGGCCATCCTTGGCCCGGATGCCATCAGCGCCGGCCACCCAGCCCGCTTCGTCCAGAAGGGCCTTGGCCTTGTCCAGATCGAACTTGATGCGGAACTGATCGGCTACCTTCTCTTCCGGCAAGGACGAGATCATGAAAGTCGAAGGGGTATTCCCCGCTCCGCCATAGAGGTTGTCCTTGATCGCCTGCCGGTTCACGGCCAGGGCCGCGGCTTGGCGCACGCGGATATCGTCGAAGGGGGCAGCGGTGACGTTCATGACGAGGTACCAGATTTCCTGATCGGGCATCGTCATCAACTTTACGTTGGGCAGTTTGGCAGCTTCGGACAGGAACTCTTGCGGCACGCCCAGAAGCATGTCGACGCCACCCGTCTGAAGTTCAAGGAACGAGGTCGAAGCCTCGCCGATCTCGCGCAGGCGAATACGCTCGATGTTGGCGGGGCCGGTGTTGGTCGCGTTCGCTGCACCCCAGGTGTAATCGTCGTTGCGGACAAGCACGGTTTCCTGTCCCACGGCAAAGCTTTCAAGCTTGTAGGGCCCCGTGCCCACCGCGGCAGTCAAACCGTAGTTCTCGCCGTCGGCCTTCCGTGCGCCGGGTTCCATGACACCGCCAAAGGGGGTGGACAAGTTGTAAAGCAGGTTCGGGTCGGGGCGAGTCATGTCCAGACGGATGGTATAGTCGTCGACGACGACGATCTCTTTCACCGCGCCCAGATAGTATTCAAAGTCGGTGCCCTTGAACATCGCCAGCCAGTCGGCCACCGCCTGTGCATTGAAATCAACGCCGTTATGGAACTTGACCCCCTTCTTCAGGTGGAAGGTCCACTGCAGGCCGTCCGGCGCTTCTTCCCAGCTTTCCGCCAGGGCGGGCACATAACCGTGGTTGGCATTCTGTTCGATCAGCGGGTCGTAAATCAGGGTGCTGGCGACGTTCGAGTTGATTGCCTTGAGCATGTCATACGTCGACACGCCCACTTCGGCGCCCTTAAGCGCCGCGACCAATTCGTCGGCCATGACGGGCGCCGAGAAGCTGAGCAAAGCCCCCAGCCCCAGGCCCGCCCACAGGTGTCGGTGATGTTTCGTCATTATTCCTTCTCCCCTGTTGAAGATGAGTTCTTGGATTTCTTTTTCTGATTTCGACTGGGCCCGGTGTGGCCCACAAACTTGCCGTAATAGTCGGACACTTCGGCCATGCGGGTTTCCACCTCGGGCCCAAGCACGGTGAAGATGGCGTTCAATATCAACCCAAGCAGGCTGACCATCGGCGTGGTCGCGTCCCAGAAGTGATTGAGATCGCTGGGCACGGCGAAAACCTCGGTCGCAACCTCGCGTCCCCAATCGCAGTATGTGTCGGTGACGAGGATGATCGGCAAGCCGCGCGCCTTGGCGGCTTGCGCAAGCTCGAAC
>CAMDHB010000327.1 GCA_945897655.1 Pseudorhodobacter antarcticus | reverse complement strand
CTGGCAGCGCATCACCGACCCGGCGCTTGCGTCGGAATACGCATGGTACATCGAACTGATGCAGGTCGTGAACGCAGGCGAGATCACCCGTGGTGAAAAGCCTGCCTCCGAACTGGGCATCAAGGCGATTGATGACCACACGCTGGAGGTCAAGATTCTGGCTCCGCTGCCCTACTTCCCCAGCATGCTGACGCATTCCTCGACCTTCCCGCTGCACAGGGCCACGGTCGAGAAGTTTGGCACCGAATGGACCAAGCCCGAAAACTATGTCGGCAACGGCGCATATGTTCTGAAAGAGCATCTGGTCGGCGAAAAGCTGGTGATGGAAAAGAGCCCGACCTATTGGGATGCGGCCAATGTCATCATGTCGCCCATCACCGCGGTGACCATCAATGACGAAAACGCCGCCTGGACCCGTTGGGTCGCTGGTGAACTGGACCGTTCGACCGTTCCTTCGGGCCAGTTTCCGCGCCTGAAGGCGGAATATCCGGATGAGGTTTCGTCCAACCCGACCGCCTGTTCCTATACCTATATCGTCAACCTTGGCGAAGGCGTGGGCAACTCGGCGCTGAAGGATGTTCGTGTCCGTCAGGCGCTGTCGCTGGCGCTGAACCGTGACATCATCGTGGACAACATCCTGCAGGCTGGCCAGATCCCGGCCTATAGCTGGACCCCCGGTGCCATGAACGGCTTTGTGATGCCCACGATGGACGTGGCAAGCATGACCCAGGCCGAGCGTGACGAGAAGGCCAAGGCCCTGATGGCAGAGGCCGGCTTTGGTGCCGACAATCCGCTGACCTTCACTATGAACTACAACACCTCGGAAGGTCACCAGAAGATCGCGGTCGCCATTCAGCAGATGTGGAAGCAGACGCTGGGCGTGGAAATGACGCCGCAGAACTTTGAATGGGCCGTTCACACGGACAAGATGCATGCGGGCGACTTTGACATGGCGCGCTATGCATGGTGTGGCGACTATAACGAAGCCTCGACCTTCCTGGACCTGTGGACCAGCTATTCGGGCAACAACGACACCAAGTATTCGAACCCCGAATACGACAAGCTGATGAAGGACGCCAAGACGATGGCGGACCCGAACCCGAACTACACGGCTGCCGAGGGCCTGTTGGCAACCGACATGCCGATCATCCCGATCTACCACTATACCACGGTGCGTGCGGTCAAGAAGGACATCAAGGGCCTGTCTTCGACCAACATCCTGGGTACCTGGTACGCCAAAGACCTGTACCGCATCGCGCAGTAACTGTCTGACGCTGCAAGCCAGCGGGCCTGACGATTGAGTTCGTCAGGCCCGTCTTTGGCAATGTGAAGAGGTCCCCCATGCTGAATTTCGTGCTGAAGCGGCTGGCGATTGCCGTGCCGACGCTGCTGATCCTGATCGTGCTGTCCTATATCCTGATGTACGCCGCCCCCGGTGGGCCGTTCACCCGGGAAAAGGCGCTGCCGCCGCAAGTGATTGCCAATTTGCAGGCCCGCTATGGCTTTGACGAGCCGCTGTGGAAGCAGATCCTGATCTATGTCTGGAACATCGTGGCCCATTTCGATTTCGGGCCGTCCTACATCTTCAAGGACCGCACGGTGAATGACATCATCGGGCAGGGTTTCCCCGTGACCCTGCGCTATGGGATATTCTCGTTCATCTTTGCCTCGGTCGCGGGGATCGGGCTGGGGGTGATCGCGGCGATCAAGCACAACACGTTTGTCGATTATTTCGCAGTTGGCGTGTCGATTGGCGCGCAGGTGCTGCCGAATTTTGTGCTGGCGCCCATTCTGGTGCTGACCTTCACGCTGTGGCTGGGCTGGCTGCCCGGTGGCGGATGGGAGGGGGGCGAGTGGCGCTATGTCGTGATGCCGGTGCTGGCGCTGGCGACGAGTTACATGGCATCGATTGCACGGATCACCCGGTCCTCGATGCTGGAAGTGCTGACCTCGAACCACATCCGCACCGCGAGGGCCAAGGGGTTGCCCGAGGGCAAGATCGTGATGCGCCATGCGTTGAAACCGGCGCTGCTGCCTGTGCTGTCCTATCTGGGGCCGGCCTTTGTGGGCATGATCACCGGGTCGGTGGTGGTGGACATGTATTTTTCAACCGGGGGCATCGGCAAGGCGTTTGTCGATTCAGCGCTGAGCCGGGATTATGCGGTGATGATGGGTGTCACGCTGCTGGTCGGGATTTTGTATATCGTTTTTAATCTGTTGGTCGATGTGCTTTATGCATGGATCGACCCCAAGATCAGGTACTGACCCATGGCATTGTCCCCCATCAACATGGCCGCACTGGCGGCGCGCATGGCCGAACTGGACGAGGTTCAGGGCCGTTCCCTGTGGGCGGATGCCCGGTCACGGTTCGTCAAGAACAAGGCGGCGGTGGCGGGGGTGTTGCTGCTGGTCATCTGCTTTGCCTATGCCTTTCTGGGTCAGGCGATCAGCCCGCACACCTATGACTTCACCGATTTCACGATCATGGGCCATGCTGCCGAACTGGGGCGGCCCTCGTGGGCGAACGGCCACTATTTTGGCGCCGATGATCTGGGGCGCGATCTGTTTGCCCGCACGGCCCAAGGGACCCGGATTTCGCTGTTCGTGGGGGTGATCGGGGCGTTCATCTCGGTTGTCGTGGGCACGATCTATGGTGCGGTTGCGGGCTATGTCGGGGGCCGTACGGATCAGATCATGATGAGGATCGTCGATATCCTGTTGGCCATCCCCTTCATGTTCGTGCTGATCCTGCTGTTGGTGATGTTCGGCCAATCGCTGATCATGCTGTTTGTCGGCATCGCGCTTCTGTCGTGGCTGGGCATGGCGCGGATCGTGCGGGGGCAGACCCTGTCCCTGAAGAACAAGGAGTTCATCGAGGCGGCCCGTGCCACCGGGGTGCCCACCTTTACCATCATCATCCGCCACATCGTGCCCAACCTTCTGGGCATCGTTGCGGTCTATGCCACACTTCTGGTGCCTGAAATGATCCTGACCGAAAGCTTCATCTCGTTTCTGGGCCTTGGCGTTCAGGCCCCCCGCACCAGCCTTGGAGCGTTGATTGCGGAGGGGGCCAAGACGATGACCTATGGCACGCTGTGGCAACTGCTGTTCCCGCTTGGGTTTTTCATCACCACCATGTTCGCGTTCTACTTCGTCGGTGACGGCTTGCGCGACGCCCTTGATCCGAAGGACCGCTGACATGCTGGATGTGAACAACCTGAGCGTCAGCTTTGCCACCAATGATGGCACCGTCAACGCGGTGAACGGCGTCAGCTTTTCGTTGCAACCGGGCGAAACCCTGGGGATCGTGGGCGAAAGCGGGTCGGGCAAAAGCCAGTTGGCCTTTGCCTTGCTGGGCCTGCTGGCCAAGAACGGCACGGCCAAAGGGTCGGCCAGGTTCAATGGGACCGAGTTGATCGGCGCACCGCTGGCCACCCTGAACGCCATCCGGTCCAACCATATCGCGATGGTGTTTCAGGACCCGATGACCAGCCTCAACCCCTATATGCGGGTCAGCGACCAGATGATGGAGGCTTTGATCCATCACAAGGGCATGTCGAAAACCCAAGCTCTGGCCGAATGTGTACGCATGCTGGACGCGGTCAAGATCCCTGACGCCAGGGGCCGCATCCGACTGTATCCCCACGAGTTTTCGGGCGGCATGCGGCAGCGCGTGATGATCGCGATGAGCCTTTTGTGCAAACCCGAACTGCTGATTGCGGACGAACCGACCACGGCGCTGGACGTGACGGTGCAGGCGCAGATCATGCACCTTTTGCGCGACATCCAGCGCGATTTCGGCATGGCGACGATCCTGATCACCCATGATCTGGGCGTCATCGCCGGTTTCTGCAAAGAGGTGATCGTGCTTTATGGCGGTCAGGTGATGGAACAGGCCCCGATCGACCCGTTCTTTGCCAGCCCGTCCCACCCCTATTCCCGCGGTCTGCTGCAAGCCATTCCGCGTGTGGATGGTGAGGAGGAGGAATTGTACTCCATTCCCGGATCGCCGCCCAACATGACCCGCGCCCCCAAGGGCTGCCCGTTCCAGCCGCGCTGCGCCTATGCGGGCGAGGATTGCAAGGACCACCTGGACCCGCTGACCGAATTT
>CAMDHB010000326.1 GCA_945897655.1 Pseudorhodobacter antarcticus | reverse complement strand
GAACCCGCTCCGCCGCATCGGGCGCCACAAAGGCCGTGTCAGGCAGATGCGGCGCCAGCACGTCGCCGATATCCAACAGATCGGCCCCGTTGGCGCCGTAACCATGCAAGAACACCACCAGCGACTTGGCCCGCCCCGATGCCGCCGCTTTGCGCCCGAATTTCAAAAGCCTGCTCACCGGATACCCTCTCGCGATTTTGCCACCCGGTAATAGGACCAAAGCAGCCGCGCCGCAACCGCCCGCCACGGGCTCCAGGCCTCCGCCATCGCCCGCAACTGCCGCTCCCCAGGCCGCGCCTCCAACCCAAACAACACCCGCGCCGCCTCCTGCAAGGCAAGGTCCCCCGGCGCAAACACATCCGCCCGGCCCAGCGCAAACATCGCATAAATCTCCGCCGTCCACATGCCAATCCCCGGCACCGCCACCAGCGTCGCCACGACCTCATGATCAGGCCGCCCCCGCAGCCCCACAAAATCCACCCCCGCCCGCGCCAACTCCCGCCCGTACCGCGCCTTCTGCCGGCTCAACCCCACGCTGCGCAATTCCTCATCCGTCGCCACCGCCATCACCGCAGGGTCCGTCAACCCCGCAGCTTCCAGCCGCGCCCAAATCGCCCGGGCCGAGGCGACTGACACCTGCTGCCCCACAATCGCATCCAGCAGTGCCCCAAACCCATCCGCATGCCGCCGCAGCGGCAACGGCCCCACCTCCTCCAACGCCGCCGCGAACTGCGGCACCCGTGCCGCCAGCCACGCCGCCCCTTCGGCTATACAGTCCGGCCCCTCGATAATCCGCCCCACGCTCACTCTTTCTTTCAATTTCTGCTTTGCCCCTTGAAACCAGACCCGACCCTGCCTACCGATGCCCGTCATGACAACCCTGTCCGACACCCGCTCCCGCCGCAATGTATACGTCCTCGTCGCGGCGCAAGCCGTGCTTGGCGCACAGATGCCGATGATCTTTACCATCGCCGGCCTTGCGGGCAAACAACTGGCACCCAACGCCTGCTTGGCCACCCTGCCCATTTCGATGATGGTCATCGCCTCGATGCTCACGGCCACACCGATTTCCGCCTTCATGGCGAAATACGGCCGCCGCGCAGGCTTTGTCATCGGCGCCGCCGGGGGGGCCAGCGGTGCAGCCGTCTCTGCCCTTGGCCTGTCGCTGGCGTCGTTCCCGCTGTTCCTGGTCGGGGCCTTCCTCAGCGGCATCTACATGTCGGCCCAAGGCTTCTACCGCTTTGCCGCCGCCGACACCGCGTCAGATGATTTCCGCCCCAAGGCCATCTCCTGGGTCATGGCAGGCGGCCTCCTCTCCGCCGTCTTTGGCCCCGAACTGGTGAAACTGACCGCCGAGTCGATGGCCGTCACCTTCCTTGGCACCTATATCGCCGCCGTCGCCCTCAACGTCGTAGGCGTGTTCCTGTTTGCCCTCTTGGACATCCCCAAACCCCCCGCCCGTGTTGCCGGTGCCCCCCAAGGCCGCACCCGCGTCGAGATGATCCGCACCCCCCGCATCGCCGTGGCCGTCATCGTCGCCACCGTCAGCTATGCCCTGATGAACCTGGTGATGACCTCTTCCCCCCTCGCCGTCGTCGGCTGCGGCTTCCATACCTCGGACGCCGCCAACGTCGTCACCGCCCATGTTTTGGCCATGTTCGTCCCGTCCTTCTTCACCGGCCACCTGATCGCCCGCTTTGGCGTGGAAAAGATCATGGCCACCGGCCTGGTCATCCTCGCCTGTGCGGGCCTGGTCGCCATGAACGGCGTCCAACTCGAAAACTTCTTCGGCGCCCTCATCCTTCTGGGCATCGGCTGGAACTTCGGCTTCATCGGTGCCACCGCCATGCTGACCGCATCTCACTCGGTCGAGGAGCGTGGCCGCATGCAGGGCCTGAATGACCTGATCGTCTTCGGCGGCGTGACGCTGGCAAGCTTTTCCTCTGGCGGCCTCATGAACTGCTCGGGCGGGTCCGTGCAGGCGGGCTGGACAGCGGTCAACATGGCCATGCTGCCCTTCCTTGTGCTGGCAGGTGGCTCCCTGATATGGCTGGCGCTGCGACCCAAAACATTGGCCACCTGACAATGATAAAACTCGATATCTTCTCAGATCCCGTCTGCCCCTGGTGCTACCTCGGCAAGGCGAACCTTGACCGTGCGCTGGAACAGAACCCCAATCACCCTTTTCAGATCGAATGGCACCCGTTCCAACTGAACCCCGACATGGCGCCCGAAGGGGTGGATAAGCACACTTACCTGCTGGAACGCTTTGGCTCCCAGTCCCAGCTTGACGCCATCCACCAGCGGTTCCGTGACATCGCCAAGGCAAATGGCGTCAAGATGGACCCCGACACCCCCAAACGCATCCCCAACACCCTGAACGCCCACCGCATCATCCACTGGGCGGGCTTGGAAGGGCGGCAAACCTTTGCCGTCGCCGCCCTGATGCGCGCCTATTGGGTTGAGGGGCGTGACATCGGCAACACTGGCGTGCTGGCCGACATCGCCGCAGGCGCAGGCATGGACCGTGCCGTGGCCGAACGCCTGCTGGCGTCTGATGCCGACCTTGACGCCATCAAATCGCGTGAAGCGCATGCACGGCAGCGTGGCGTATCCGCCGTGCCCACCTTCCTGATTGCCAACAAATACGTCGTCTCCGGCGCTCAACCGCCCGAGATGTGGGGAAAGGCCATCGCTGAGATGACCGCCCAAGCCCAACCTGAAAGCTGACAATGCCCAAACTCGCCCCCGGCCCGTCGCCCCGCGAATTCGTGGCCTTGATCGCCATGCTTTTTGCGACCATCGCCCTGTCGATCGACGCGATGCTGCCCGCCTTGCCTGCCATCGCCGCCGAACTGTCGCCGGGTGACGTGAACAAGGCCCAACTGGTCATCGGTGTGTTCTTTGCCGGCATGGGGGTCGGCACCCTGCTGACCGGGCCGATATCGGATGCCATCGGTCGCAAGACCGCCCTTCTGGGCTGCGCCGTGATCTATCTGATCGGCACCGCCCTTTGCGCCGCCGCCCCCTCGCTGGAACTCTTGCTGTTCGCCCGCTTCCTGCAAGGCATCGGCGCCTCTGGCCCCCGCGCCGCCGGGGTTGCGATGGTGCGTGACAAGTACAAAGGCGCCGAGATGGCGCGCATGATGTCCTTTGTCATGATGGTCTTTTCCCTCGTCCCCGCTGCCGCGCCATTGCTCGGCCAGTTCGTCCTGCTTTTCGGGTCATGGCGGCTGATCTTTGTCGCGTTCATCGCCTTTGCCATTGTCACCAACCTGTGGCTGATCCTGCGCCAACCCGAAACTCTGGCCCCCGAAAACCGCCGCCGTCTGGAACTGGGCCTCTTGTGGCAGGCGACCAAGGAACTTGCCCTGAATCGCGTGGCGATGATCTCGGTCCTGTGCCAGACCCTGACCTCGGCCAGCCTTGTCGCCACCCTGTCCTCGCAGCAAGGCATCTTCGCGGACCGCTTTGGCAGCGAGGCCACCTTCCCGATGTGGTTCGCCGTGATCGCGCTCTGCTCGATTTCCGGCAGCTTTGCCAATTCGCAGATGGTGCGCCGTCTGGGCATGTTCACGGTGATCCGCGCCACCTATGCCGCACAACTGGTCATGACGCTGGTCGTGCTGGGGCTGATCAGCCTTCTGCCGCTGCCCTTGTCCTTTGAATTCGGGCTGCACATCCTGTGGTCCATCGGCATCTTCGCGATGATGGGCCTGACGATGGGCAACCTGAACGCCATGGCGATGGAGAAGTTGGGCCACATCGCAGGCTTTGCCGCCTCCGTCATCACCGCAGCGTCAACCGTCCTGTCCGTGCTGATCGCCGTGCCCGTTGGTTTGGCCTTCAACGGCACCCAAGTGCCCCTGATGATCGGCGCCTCGCTGTTTTCAGCTCTGGCACTCCTGCTGATCCTTACGCTGCGGCCAAGGGGCGTGACAGCGGGCTGAAACCGTCTCTCGGCAACGCCTCTAGAGCATGTCGCCTTCAATTGCATCCATACCCTGCGGCCCGAAAATAGTTTAAGCATTCTTGGCTTGTGAAGAGGTCGCAGACTCGTCCGACCTGTTTCCAGAGAGCTTGGTATGTCCTCGCGGCAGCCTTGCGGATCA
>CAMDHB010000325.1 GCA_945897655.1 Pseudorhodobacter antarcticus | reverse complement strand
CGCATTTCAGGGCCGGAAGCTGCGGATTATCTGAACCGGTTGACCATCCGCAATGCGGGCAAATTACCTGTGGGGTCAGTGCATTACACGGCCTGGTGCGATGACGAGGGCAAGGTGCTGGATGATGGCACGCTGTTTCGGCATGGGGCGGAGGACTATTTGTTGTGCTGCCAAGAGAGGCATTTGCCGTGGCTGACAGCCTCGGCCTTGGGGTTTGAGGTTGAGGTGCGCGAGGTTACCGAGGAGATTGCGGCGCTGTCGCTGCAGGGGCCTTGTGCCACGACGGTGCTGGAGGCGGCGGGGTTTGATGTCTGGGCGCTGAAGCCGTTCCGGATGCAGCGGTTCGGGTTTCAGGGGGCGGAGATTACTGTGTCCCGCACGGGCTTTACCGGTGATCTGGGGTATGAGATCTGGATGCAGCCGGATCAGGCTCTGCCGTTCTGGGACCATCTGATGGCTGCGGGCGCACCTTGGGGGATCAGGCCGATTGGCAGTGATGCGTTGAACCTGGCGCGGATCGAGGCGGGGTTCATCATCACCAACATGGATTTCATCCCGGCGGATCAGGCGCTGCGCGAGGATCGCAGCCGATCGCCGCTGGAGTTGGGTTTGGGGTGGATGATCGACTGGGACAAGGGGCATTTCACGGGGCGGCGGGCGCTGTTGGCGGAACAGGCGCGGGGGTCGGCTTGGGCGCTGGTGGGCTTGGATGTGCCGGGCAACATCTCAGCCGAAGGGTCGATCTTGTATCATGGGAAGAAGCGGGAAGCGGGGTTCATCACGGCGGCGGCATGGTCGCCCAGCACCAAGCGGTCGGTTGCGATTGCCCAGGTGCAGGCGAAATATCGGGGCGGCGATGACCTGTGGGTCGAGATTTATGCCCTGCGCGAGTTGCAATATGTCAAGCTGATGCTGCCGGTGACGGTGGTGGAGCGGCCTTTCTTCAACCCGCCCCGCAAACGCGCGACCCCCCCTGGGAGGTTTTGATGAACGATCACCGTCATCCCTTGTCACCCGTGCTGGACCATTGCCCGCCCACCCTGCCCGCCCATGCCTATTACGACGCAGACTGGTTGGCGCGAGAGATGGCGACGGTCTGGGCGCGGAATTGGGTTTGGGCGGGGCGGTTGGCCGACCTGAAACCGGGCACGATGCAGCGGCGGCAGGTCGGAGCGGCCAGTGTGATCCTGTGCCGGACGCCGGATGGCGCGATCAGCGCGTTTCACAATGTGTGCCGGCATCGGGGGGCGGAGTTGTGTGCCGTGGCCGAGCAGCCGATGGGCAAGCTGGTCAGTTGCAAGTATCACGCCTGGTCCTATGCCGCGAACGATGGGCATCTGGTGGCGGTGGGGCAAGCCAATCCGACGGCGGATTTTGACCGGGGGCAGCATGGGTTGGTCACGGTGGCGGTCAAGGTCTGGGCGGGGTTTGTATTCCTGAACCTGTCCAGTGATCCGGGGGAGTTGCAGGCGGACTTGCCGCTGTCAGCGCTGGACAACTGGCCGATGGACACCTTGGTTACCGGGCACAGGTCGGAAAGTCTGGTGGCGGGGAATTGGAAGATCTTGTGGGAAAACTACAATGAGTGCCTGCACTGCGCGACGATCCATCCGGAACTGAGCGATCTTGTGCCCATCTACAAGACCGGCGTGATGGCGCAGAATGAGGCGCTGGGCTGGACGCCCGAGGATAAGCCTGAACCGACGATGAAACCCGGGGCTATGACCTGGACCGCGACGGGCGCGCCTTGTGGGCCGGAGTTTTCAGGGCTGACCGCGCCGGAACGGCGGGCGGGATATCTGTTTGTGACGATCTATCCCACGATGTTCGTGGTGGCGCATGTCGATTATGTGCGGGCGATCATCTTCGAACCGCTGGCCCCTGACCTGACGCGGGTGCGGGGGGAGTGGTATTTTTCGCAAAGTACGCTGGATCAGCCGGGGTTCGATGCGGGCGTGGTGGCTGAGTTCGCCAAGCTGGTGCTGCGGCAGGATGCCGAGGTGGTCGAGATGAACCAGCGCGGGTTGCGCTCACCGGCTTACAAAGGGGGCACGCTGATGCCCGAGGAATACGCGATCCGGCAGTTCGACGAATGGGTGCTGGACCAGATGGAGGCGGGGACATGAACGATCTGGGCTTCGACACAGTTGCTGTACCCAATGACTGGGACCGTCGGGGGTTGCCCGCCTGGGCCTATCATTCGCAGGCGATGTTCGATCTGGAACGGGATGAGGTGTTCCTGAAGCACTGGCAGGTGGTGGGCCACGTCAACGACATCCCCGCCCCCGGCGACTGGCTGGCGTTTGACATGCTGGGTGAGCGGGCGGTGGTGATGCGGGGGCAGGATGGTGTGGTCAGGGCGTTTCACAATTTGTGCCGCCACCGGGGCGCGCGGGTGGTGGACGGCGTTCAGGGTCATTGCCGGAATGCAATGGTGTGCCCGTTCCACGGCTGGGTCTACAACCTTGATGGCACCTTGCGGGGTGCTGCCGTGCCCACCAGTTTCGGCACGCTGGACCGCAGCAAATTCGGGCTGAAGCCGATCGAGATGGAGGTGTTTCATGGCTTTGTCTTCATCCGCTTCAATCCCGGCCCGCAGCCGGCGGTGGCCGAGATGCTGGCGCCTTATGACGTGGATTTCGCGGCGTACCGTTTGACCGAGGTTTTGCCGATCACCCTGCCAAGCTGGGGCACCGATCTGGCCGTCAACTGGAAATCGGTGCGCGACGTGGACAACGAGGGTTATCACGTGGCCATGGCCCATCCGGGGCTGCAAGACCTGTATGGGCGGACCTACAAGGATTACACGCTGGAGGGCGGGCTGTCGGTGTCGATCGGCTATTTCGGCGATGCACCGGGGCGGACCTGGTCGGTCAGGAATTATGTCAAGCTGGCACCGGAACAGACATGGCTGCCCGAGAGGTTGCGCAAGGCCTGGACCTATTACGGGCTGTTCCCGAATGCGGTGTTTTCCTTCACCCCCGAAGGCGTGCAGTTCTATCACGAAGTGCCGGTTTCCCCCGGTGTGACGCGCACCACGGGCCGCCTTTATCGCCACCCGAACGAGGATCGCGCGACACGGATTGCCCGCTATCTGGCCTACCGGATCGACCGGGCCACGTCCGAGGAAGATCAGCAACTGTCGATCTGGTCCAACGAATCGATGAAGTCGCAGGCGTTCGAGGGGTTTCACCTGTCTGATCTGGAATATGGCGTGCGGCGGCACCACGACCGTTTGCGCGCCATCCTGCCGGTTCTGACGCTGGAAACCGCCCCAGAGGAGAGACGAATCGCGGCGATCAATCAGGAAATGCTTGGCTTTGCGTGACGGGCAGGCGACACTTTTACGAAATGATGCGCCGATCCGGACGCATCCAACAAGGGGGAAATGACCAATGAAACTGTCCCGGCGCATGGCCTTGACTGGCATGGGCGCAACGCTTGCCACACCTTTTGTCCGCCCGTCCTGGGCTGCGTCCGGGTCGGTGAATGTCTATAATTGGTCCGATTACATCGGCGAGACGACGCTGCAAGATTTCGAGGCGGCGACCGGGGTTTCCGTGGTGTATGACCTTTATGCTTCGGCCGAGGAGGCGCAGGCCAAGATGCTGGCGGGGTCGTCGGGCTATGACGTGGTGCTGCATTCGGGCGTAGGCTTGCCGCGCTTTGTGGCGGCGGGGGTTTATCAGAAGCTCGACCGTTCGCGCTTTCCGCTTTGGGGAAACCTGGATGAAAACATCCTGCGGATCATCGAAGGCTTTGATCCGGGGCTGGAATACAGCGTTCCTTACATGTGGGGCTCGGTCGGCGTGACCTATAACATGGACATGGTCAAGGAACGGCTGCCCAATGCCGATCTGAATGATCTGGGCACGCTGATGGACCCGGCCAATGCGGCCATTCTGGCCGAATGCGGGATTTCGCTGTTGGACAGCCCCGATGACATCGGGTTCATGGTGATGAGCTGGTTGGGCATTGACCCTTCCACCGCTGGCCCTGCCGAATATGCCCGCATGGTCGAGGCGTTCAAGCCGATGCGGGAATATGTGACGGCGTTCGACAATTCGAACTATCTGACCTCGTTGCCCAACAAGGAGCTGTGCGTGGCCAACACCT
>CAMDHB010000324.1 GCA_945897655.1 Pseudorhodobacter antarcticus | reverse complement strand
AAAAGATGTAATTTTATATCTTTAGTTTGGTCCTTAGAAATTGCACATGATCTGACGCCGGTGTAAACGGAAGCTTTTTCAGGTCTGTTTTACACCAGAGCCGATCCTTGCAGGATTGGCCCATTCTGAACGTTAGGTCTCCACCATTTCTCCATCGCCGGCACAGATCTGGAATAAGCGTTCATCAACTGGCAGGCCCGGCGCGGCGCCACAGTGGCATCATGCAGCGCTGAGCCGATACCCCCATGAGTGCAGCATTTTGAAGAATCGGCGGACCAAACCCGCAGCAAGTTGGCGCGAGCATCTTTTGCCGCTCAAGACAGCCAAGTATAAGTAATCGCGCTCTAAAGAGCACGTTTCAAGCTTTTGCATACATTGCTCAAAAGCCCACGCAATCTCAAAGTAATAGTGCATATTGCTGAGGGTTCGAGGATGGTTATTGACTTGCTTTTGAGGACCACTTGGAATGAAGTGTTTCTGACATTCGCGGTTTTCATGGGCTGTGGCGCGATTGTTTCTGTTTCTCAGCGAATACCCCGTGTGACTGGCGCTGTTGGCCGGCTTGCTGCGGTTCAAGCCTCGCATGGGTGCCCGACGCCTCGAATTGGCGGCCTTGCAATCTTTGCCGGACTTTTGATCAGCCTGTCATTTGCACCCTTGGCAATAAGCGACCTGTATCAAAAGCTTGTTGTTGGAACCGGTCTGGTATTCGTTGTCGCCCTGCTCGAGGATATGGGCTTCAATATCTCTGCCCGGACCCGGCTGATCACAGTCCTGATTGCAAGTTCTCTGGTGCTGATGCTGCTCGGGGCCTGGATCCACAGGGCCGACGTCGCCGGGCTTGACGCCCTTTTGGGGCATTGGAGTGTCGGATTTCCGATCACCCTGCTGGTCACAGCAGGAATCGCGAATGGCTTCAATCTGATCGACGGCGTCAACGGGTTGGCATCTTTGACTGGTGTTGTCGCATCCCTGGCGCTGGCCTGCATCGCCGAAGCCGCATCATACGGGCCAATGGTATCCCTGACGCTGATGTTTGCGGCGGTTCTGATCGGATTTTTCGTCTGGAACTTCCCGTTTGGCCGCATTTTTCTGGGCGATGCCGGGGCCTATACCATCGGTTTCCTCCTGAGCTGGTTCGCTGTCCTGATTCTTGTAAACGCACCGGCCGTCTCTCCTTGGGCGCTTTTGCTGACCGTGTTCTGGCCCGTGGCCGATACCGCGCTAGCGATCTGGCGCAGGGCGGGCCGCAGGGCTTCGACCACGATGCCGGATAGGCTGCATGTGCACCAACTTGTCATGCGGGCGCTGGAAATCCATGTGCTGGGCCGCCGCCGCCGCCACCTCGCCAATCCGCTGAGCACCGTCGTGATGGCCCCCTGCATCATCGCCCCCGCGGTTACAGGCGTGATGTTCTGGAACGACACGGTCAGCGCGTTCCTCGCACTCGTGGCCTTCACCACGATCTTCTTCACCAGCTACTCCCTTGCCTTTTCCATCCAGCGCCGCCTTCCGCGTTGCAAATATGTCGGTCACGGCATTCGCAAGGGTGTGGCCAGGCGCAACCGAAAATTCAACCCTGCGCGGGGGGCGCCACAGCTGGAGGCTTCGGGCGCGGGTTTGCCCAGCGAAAAATAATGGCCTGGAGGGTCCGAATCGCCCTCGTTTCAGCCACCTGCGGTTTGTTTTTGACGAACTATCGAGTGTGCCCTCATGAGTTGGCCCTCATTAACCCGTTGACGCTTCTGTGACGGTGTCACACTGGCGGTTCGGCTTGTAGATTGCGTCCAAATTGGTGGTTTCAATCAAGTATAGCCAAGCCAGGAAGTGGACCTGGATATTGCGGCTGTTGTGGCCGCAGACGCAGATTGTGGCAAAGAGGGCGTCGCTGTTGGTGGCTGTCTACGATCGCTACTCACGACAGGGCCGTCTTCAGCAGTGGATTTGGTGCGGCCAGCCTGCTCATTGGGTTCTCGACGCGAGACCGTGTGAACGCCTTTCGTATCCTGCAAAATCAGTGCCTTTCGCGTTTAATCGGATTTGTAACCTGCGGCTTTGAGGAAGTTGTAGCATTCTTCGTTCGTGAACAGATCGCAGACGTTCCGGACCGCGTGCAGTGGCTGATCATGTGTTTGGGCGGCAGCTTTCCGTATCATCGTCTTGAGCTTGGCGAATGCCATTTCGATAGGATTGAGGTCTGGGATGTAAGGGTTGGAGGGATCAGAAAAGGCGCCATTGGCGCGTTTTCCCCGACCAACGGAACAGGAAGCATGCGCCGATGGCGTGCAGGGTGTGGGCGGCGGCAGGGCTTTTGTGGCTGGACAAGTGGTTTCGAATGAGGAGGATCAGAAAATGATCCGGGGGATCATTTTCCTGACGCAAAACATCGCCCCTGCGTAGCATAGGCGCTAGTTGGGCGCGGAAGTAGAGGTCAAACATCTCGGAGTTCATCGCACGGTAAATGACCCAGGGTGCATCCACCTGGTCATGGCGCAGGGCTCCGGCAAGGGACTGGGAGCGTCAGTGGCCGAACGGGGCGTGATCGACTAGGCGCTGCCCCCGCGGGGCCCATCTGGTGGTCTTGGTCATGATGGTCTTCACGCAGGCGTCGTCGATGAAGGTTAGCCTTTCCAGATGGTTGGCCAAGAAGGGCTGGCGTTTGGCGGTCCAGATATGGTGTCGGTCAGCCACATCCCCGCGCTTATGCTCAAGCGTATTGCCCTGCTCGACAAGTGCCACGCGCGCGCAAATCAACAGGATGTGGCCTGCCCATCTCTTGACCCACATATCTGCCTCAATGGAAGGAAATCACGAAACGACACTATTGGGAAACCCGATTCCAGTCTGGAGAGGTCCGCGCCAGAGCAGTCCGGCGAAGAGCCCAAATTACCTACAATCGCCGTCAGCGCCGCATCTTGGGTCTGATACTCATCGCGGTATTTCATCACCAGACGCACCGTACGTTCGCGGAACTCAGATGAATACGTCTTCGAGGTCTTCTTCTTCTTTGTTTGTTCCATGATGGGCAATTCTTCGAGAGTTTTGCCCTCCGGTAAATCCGCGGCGGTTCAGGTGGCGTCCCAACACGCTCCCTGCCACATCAAGGTCATGGGCGGAGCGTTCCACCCCAACTCCTCATTTGGCCACCAGCCTTACTGCCATGATATTGAAATCAAGGACAAACTTCGGTCTCGCTAACTCAACCGTCCAGTTTCTTGGTCATGACCCTATCTTCTTGTCCACCAAACCGTCGGCAACTCAACAAAGCCTCTTTGGCCGCCAATCGTCGAAATCGATGACCTGGCATTTTTCTAAATGGATCAGTGCTGACTGGTCGGAAGGTCCTGCGTCGTGCCGCAAGGGCCACCATCCATGTTCAACGCAACGTGCTGCTTTGCACCATCGAAACTCAGCGCTTGATAGTAGTTGCTCATCTCCAAGGTGCTGTCCGGGATGTAGTGGAAGATGAGCGAGCAGCGGAACCGGTCGGCGCTTGTATTTGGTGTTGAGCCATGGATGACGCTGCCGTTGAAAAACAGCACGTCGCCCGCCTTGAGCCGCATCATCTGCGGTTGAAGTCCTGGCGGCGGCTCCACATGTTCGGTGGTGAAGGACAAGGAGGGGTCAGCCATCTCGGGGCAGGCGATGTCCAGCGCTGCCGTTTGGGGAACAAACATCATGCCGCCATTCCCTTCGTCGGCATCGTCGACGGCCAGCCATGCTGCCATGCAGGTCCCCGGCTTGACGCGGAGATAGAAATTGTCCTGATGCAAGTCCTGCCCGCGAGCCCCTGGTGGCTTGAAGTAGAACATGGATGAGCATGCGAACGGTTCCTCGCCAAATAGTTCAGCAAGAATGGGCCGCAACCTGGCATCGCGCATGTAGCGCATGGCGAGCGGCCCGACCGGTCTGTCGGTATGCTTGTGCGGGCTGAGCATACGCGGATAGAAGGAGAGCGGGTCGCTTGATGCCGTTGGCGCCCCCTCACGTGCCTTTGGTACGTCGGAGAGACCGGGCACAGGTCCATCCTTGGCAGCCTCCATGAAGGTCGAGCGGATTTCGTGGATCTCGTCGGCGCTGAAAAGTCGGCGCAGGGCGAGGAAACCGTCGCGGTCAAAC
>CAMDHB010000323.1 GCA_945897655.1 Pseudorhodobacter antarcticus | reverse complement strand
GAAAGTCCCGTTCGACCCCGGTGACCGCAGAAAGATCGCACAGTTGGCGCATCCAGGGTTGATATTCGGGATGGGCCGCGGCCTGAGCCACAATGTCCATTGATTCCTGCAATGTCACATGACCCGTATAGGTGAACAGGATCAGCTGGCGATGGGGCAGGATGTTAAAGGAGACCGGCACAGGGAGAACCACTTTTTTGTCGAACCCCTAATTCCTGTCCGCGTCACGTTTGTCAATCCATTCCGGATCGCCCTTTGGCAGGGCATGGCGGCAGGCGTGGACGAATCCCTTAAATTCATGGGCGCCTTGCGGGATGGGGATGTGGCGGCTTTCCGCCGAAGGAGGCCACCTTTCGGGGTCAAAGGCAAACCGTGACTGAGCGCAGAAGGTTCGCAAGAACGCCGATCACATCCAGAACCCGCCCTCACAGGCTGTCAATCCGGTAAAGCGCGTCTCGGCTGCGCACGAAGGCCGCCCCATCTTCGGGGGAAACAGCCGCGGGTCTGAGACGCTATCATGGCCTTTGGGCAGGATGTTGCCCAGACTATAGGGGTCAAATGGGTTGGCGGGCAGGGGGGTGGTCGTGCGGTCAGGCCCTTGGGGGCCAGACCGGGTGCTACGCTGGGCGGGTCCTTTCTTGCCAGTCCCTTTGGGCGGAGTTGGCCCCTTGCTTTGCCTTTCGGGCCCGCCTGCGCAGGGAGGGCAAGGAGCACACCGCACAGGAATGCAGTAATCGCACTGGTACCGGACATGGCAGTTCCCCCAAGCGTTGGCCCAACTTGGGCGCGATCCCGCCGCCATCAAACCTGATCGCGGCGGGAGGGGTGCTGATCTTGATCAGTCCATGGGTTTGAAGTTCAGGCTTGCGCCCTCTTTCAACCCCGAAGGCCAGCGGGAGGTGATGGTCTTGGTCCGAGTATAGAAGCGGAAGCTGTCAGGCCCGTGCTGGTTCAGGTCACCAAAGGCCGACTTTTTCCAGCCGCCAAAGGTGTGATAGGCCAAGGGCACCGGGATCGGCACGTTGATGCCGATCATGCCCACGTTGACACGGTTGGCAAAGTCGCGCGCCGTGTCGCCGTCGCGGGTAAAGATGGCCGTGCCGTTGCCGTATTCGTGGTCCATCGCCATTTTCAGCGCATCTTCATAGCTTTGGGCGCGGACGGTGGAGAGGACGGGGCCGAAGATTTCCTTGCGGTAGATATCCATGTCGGTGGTGACGTGGTCGAACAGGTGGGGGCCGACAAAGAAGCCGTCTTCATAGCCCTGCAGTTTGAAGCCACGGCCATCGACGACCAGTTTGGCCCCGGCAGCCACACCCGATTCGACCAGACGCAGGATGTTGGCCTTGGCGGCGGCGGTGACGACCGGGCCGTAATCCACATCATTGCCGCCGGTATAGGGGCCGACTTTCAGCTTTTCGATGCGGGGGATCAGTTTGGCGATCAGGCGGTCGGCGGTTTCATCACCGACAGGCACGGCAACCGAAATGGCCATGCAGCGTTCGCCCGCAGCGCCGTAACCGGCACCCACCAAGGCATCAGCGGCCTGGTCCATGTCGGCATCGGGCATGATGATCATGTGGTTCTTGGCGCCGCCAAAGCACTGGACGCGCTTGCCGTTCGCGGTGCCACGCGAATAGATGTATTCGGCGATGGGGGTGGAGCCGACAAAGCCCACGCCAGCGATCAGCGGGTTGTCGAGGATGGCGTCGACTGATTCCTTGTCACCATTAATGACCTGCAACACGCCATCGGGCAGGCCAGCCTCTTTCATCAACTCGGCCAGCATCAGGGGGACGGAGGGGTCACGCTCAGAGGGCTTCAGGATGAAGGCGTTGCCGCAGGCCAAAGCTGGCCCCATTTTCCACATCGGAATCATGGCGGGGAAGTTGAAGGGAGTGATTCCGGCAGCAACGCCAATGGGTTGGCGCATGGAATACATGTCGATGCCGGGGCCTGCTGAGTCGGTGAACTCGCCCTTCAACAGGTGGGGCGCGCCGATGCAGAATTCGATCACTTCCAGCCCGCGCTGAATGTCGCCCTTGGCGTCAGGCACGGTTTTCCCATGCTCCGAGGACAGGGCCACTGCCAGTTTGTCCATATCGCGGTTCAAAAGGCGCACAAATTCCATCATCACGCGGGCGCGGCGCTGCGGGTTGGTGGCGCCCCATTTGATTTGCGCCTGCGCCGCATCGGCGGTGGCAGCGTCAAGCTCGGCCTTGGAGGCCAGAGCCACCATTGCCTGAACTTCGCCTGTGGCGGGGTTGAAGACCTGTGCCGTGCGGCCCGAGGTGCCGGGGACGTGTTTGCCGTTAATCCAGTGACCGATCTGCTTCATGGGATGCTCCTGTTGTTTGGCAGCAGAATAGCCTTGCGGAAATACCGAGGGAAGGGGCAAGATTTCAGAAGGGTTTTGCAAAAATGCAAAGGTGGCTTGGGCCGCGGGCGTTGGGGTAAGCGGGATGGATTGGGACGATCTGCGCATCTTTCTGGCGGTGGCGCGGGCCGAGAGCCTGTCGGCTGCGGGTCGCATTTTGCGGGTCGACCCGGCGACGGCGGGGCGGCGGGTGGCGCGGCTGGAGGATGCAGTTGGGGCGCGGCTGTTTGACAAGGGGCCGCAGGGTTATGCCCTGACCGAGGAGGGGGCGCGGTTTCTGGTGGCGGCGGAACGCGCCGAAGCGGCGATGGAGGGGGCGGCCGAGGCGCTGACCCGCGACGAGGGGTTGACGGGGCAGATCCGCATCGGCGCGCCCGATGGTTGTGCGAATTACCTGTTGCCGCAGGTTCTGGCCCGGATCTGCGATGCCAACCCGGGGTTGGAGGTGCAGATCGTGGCCCTGCCGCGTGTCTTCAACCTGTCGCGGCGCGAAGCGGATATGGCGATTGCGGTCAGTCGGCCCGAGGCTGGGCGGCTGACCGTGCAAAAGCTGTCGGATTACAAACTGCATCTGGCAGCGTCGCGCAGCTATCTGGCCAGTCATGACCCTATCCATGGGCCGCAGGATTTGGCGGCGCACCGGTTTGTGGGCTATATCGCTGACATGATCTTTGACAAGGAATTGGATTATCTGGCGAAAATCGGGGTGGCGTCGGTGCCTTTGGCGTCAAACTCGGTCTCGGTGCAGTTGAACTGGCTGCGGCACGGGGCGGGGTTGGGGGTTGTGCATGACTTTGCCCTGCCCGCAGCGCCCGAACTGGTGCGGGTGATCCCGGATCAGATCAGCCTGTCGCGGGCGTTCTGGCTGATCCGCCATGCCGATGACGGGCGGGTTGCCCGTTTGAACCGCTTCGCGGCCCTGCTGACGAGCGAGTTTCGGGCCGAGATGGCGCGGCTGGAAGCTCAGTTGCCGGTGCAAGAGGGGTAGGGGGCAGCCTCC
This sequence comes from Pseudorhodobacter antarcticus, assembly GCA_945897655.1. Lineage (GTDB taxonomy): Bacteria > Pseudomonadota > Alphaproteobacteria > Rhodobacterales > Rhodobacteraceae > Stagnihabitans. The sequence goes on along the minus strand of CAMDHB010000323.1, from coordinate 757 downwards.
CCCGCGACCGGATCGCAAAGGCGCATCTGGCCCAGCGCACCCGCTCGGGTCAGCCAGATGGCGGGGTCGGGGTTCGGGGGGGCGGTCAGGGCGGGGCCGCGTTCGGCCCATTGCAGCGAATAAACGTCGGACCGGCCTTGCACGATCACAAAGACCATCGCCTCGGACTGGGCACCGGTAGAGCCGCAGCCGAGGTAGCCTGCAAAGGCCGCAACCGCACCCTTGATCACCGGGGCATCCAGCCCCAAAGCGGCAAAGGTGTCGGGGCAGGCGTTCTGGTACCCTGCGGCCAGTCGTTCGGCAAACTCCTCCACCGGCATTTGCCCGGCAAGTCCGGCGGCCCCGGTGACGGTAACCATCTGCGACCAGGTGTTCACGCTTTCGCCGCGGGGCACGAATTCCAGAATATAGGTGCCTTGCTGTTCGCTTTCGTAATCGGCCTTGAAGTCAGCAGGGGTCGGGAAGGCGACAAGTTGGGAATAGATGGGTGTCACGACGGTGACGGCTTGGCCCAGCGCGGGTGAGGCCAGAAGGGCAAAGGCAAGGGCAAGACGCATGGGACACTCCGGTTTCGGCCCAGCATAGCGGATCGGGGGTTTGCGCCAACAGGAATTGCAATGAGACATATTTGGAAAGAAAATGGGATAATCCTTGACAGAATCTTGCGCGAAGCGGAGCCTGATAGGGACTAGGAAAGCGAGGCTTCCATGCTTGTCAGTCAAATTCTGAAATCGAAGGATGATGCTGAGGTGGTCAC
>CAMDHB010000322.1 GCA_945897655.1 Pseudorhodobacter antarcticus | reverse complement strand
CGACTGGGGGGCAGTCATACACCGTCAGTTCGGCCTTCATCGGGTCGTTGCTAGCCTACAACGGGGACGAGGTCGGGAGCGAAACCTTTGGTGCGCGACCCGGTTTCCGTGCCGCGACAGGTATTGTCAAAAGTTCTTTCGGGAAAGGTTTATCCCCGGGGAATTGCAAAACCCGCTGATGCGAAAGCGTCAGTGGGTTTTGAGTTTTCTGGTGTGGCGTTCGGGTCGTTTGCTTTGCGCGCTGATCAGGCCACCGACGGCGTGCCTGCCGTCAGAGCGGGCGTCTATCTTGCCTGAGGGCCAGAGCAACCGACGAAGCAGTCGAAGCGGTCATTTTGCCTGTGAAATGTGTGCCGGGGCGCAAGAGCGCAAGCCAGTCAGACAGCACGGTTCTTTCCCCGACGACAGAACGACCGGGCGTGAGGGAGAGTTAAGGTGTTCACTCAGGCCTTTGGGTCATCAGAAACATCCTCATACCTGTAGCGATATCCACCATAATAGGAGCCATACTTGCCATAGCGGCCGTAACGGCTGCGACGTTCATCATATTGGTTCATGACGGCGCCGGATAGGCGGACACCCGCTGTCGCAAGGGTTTTCTGGGCCGCCTGGATTTCGCTGACCGATGTTTGAAGGTGGCGGACAACCAGCATCGCCATGCCGACATGCTGACCGATGATGGCAGGATCGGCAACCAGAAGCGCGGGCGGGGCGTCAATGATTACAAGATCATAGCGGTCGCTGAACAGCTTGAGAAAATTTGCAAAGACGTCACCCTCCAGCAGCTCGGCCGGGTTCGGCGGCATGCGCCCGGTGGGGAGGAAATCAAGACTGCTCGGTTCGTGGTGGTAGATGTAATCCTCGGTCGCACCGGAAAGCAGGTCGGACAGACCCTTTTCGTTCCGCGCCAACCCAAAATAGCGCCGCAGCATACCGCGCCGCAGATCAGCGTCGATCAGAAGCACCTTTGATCCAGCCTTGGCGGCAACGATTGCAAGGTTAAGGCTAATGAAGGATTTTCCGTCGCTGGGCGCGCAGGATGTTATCATCAGAACCTTCGAGCTGGTCGATGCCATTCCGAATTTCAGACCCGTCCGAAGCCCACGCAGCGCCTCAACCGTCAAGCTTGAAGGATCCTCAAGCGCTAGCCCGTAGATGGACGAGGCCGCGGACAGCCCCGTCAGCCGCTTGTTTTTGCCGACCGTCGCAAAAAGGGGTAGGCCGAGCCTTTCGATGTCGCCAGCGTCATCCACGCCGCGCCGAAAGGCGTTGATCAGGAACACCATGGCACTGCTGAGAAAAAGGCCGAGCAACAGGCCATAGATTACCGGGCGCCAGCGGTCAGGGCCGATCAGGATGGCGACTTCCGATGGTTCAAGCACGCGGATATTACCGACTGCGCTGGCCCGAAGGATCCGCAATTGTTCAACGCGTGCCAGCAGTTGCAGTTCCAGGGTTTGCGCACGTTCTGCCCGCTGGACAAGGCGGGCAAGTTCTTGCTCGACCTCTGGAACACGCGACAGGCCGTCCCTAGCCTCGTCCAGGCGCTTGTTGAGAAGCGCTTCAGCCGCTTCAAGGGCTTTGAAGTCAGGGTGATTGGTGGTCAAAACTTTGAGAAGCTGCTCTTTTTGAAAAGTGATTTCTTCAAGCTGCGCCTCGAACCCCACGGCGGCGGTCAGTAGTTCTTGTGTGTTCGCGCTGAGTTCTGTGAACTGCTTTTCCTTGCGATAGGTTGCAAGGTCTTCATTCGCGGCCCGCAATTCGGTGGAAACGGCCGGAAGTTGATCTTGGATGAAGGTAATGCTCTGGTCGATCTCGACCGACCGGCGACGCAGGTTCTGGCTGATGTATTCCGCGACAACCGCGTTGATCACGGCAACCACATCATCAGGATCGGCACCTTGGAATGAAAAGTCGACCACACCACTTTTCCCGCGCTCCACGATCTGCAGGCCTTCAGCCAGACGGGCCACACTGTCGCGCATGGGCTCCTGCACCAGGACGAACTCACGGCCGGCGCCAGCGTTCAGGGTGTTCAGGGTCAGGGTTCCGCCCTCGGGAAACGTCATTGGCTGTCCGACAACGGCCGTCAGAATGACCCCATCAGGCATCTCCACCTCAATGGTGGTGCTGTCTTTTACTTGCAGTGGCAGCGCAGCACCCGTATAGACGGCACTCAGATCGTCGAGGGTGACGGTCAGCGTTTCATTGCCTTGAACGAAATTAGGGCTGAGCAAACCGCCGAACCAGGTCTCCAGCCGCGAAAGGCCGCCCCGCTGCAGCAGATCGCCAATCACGGGCAAAAGCTTTGGATGAACGATGGTCTGTTGACGAAGCTCTTTCGCGACGGGTTCCAGGACCAGACGTGAGCGGATGATGTGAACCTCTGTCGCTAGGCCACTATCTTGCACCCGCGCGCCCTGAAGGCCAGCCATCAGATCACCGATGAGTTCCGAGGGAAGCTGGATCCGATCACTGCGCTGCTCGATCTGAACCACAGATCTGGCCTCATAGATGTTCTTGGGCAACTGCCCCACGAACAGCCCAATTGCAGCACCCGTCACGGCAAAGGCGGCGATCCAGCCTGCCCTGGCAAAAAGCTGCGCAAAGATATCCTTGAGGTTGAGTTCGTTCTCGTCGGCGGACGACGGGGTGGGCGTGTTGCGCGGATCTGACATCGTCACGCCGACCGCAATTGGGCTGACCACCTGCGAGCGCTTTCCAGCACCTCCTCGGCCATGTGAATATGCAGCATACTTCCCCTCCGGTATGGGTCGGCGATCTGTTTTCCCTCTTCGAAATGGCCAAGAAGAAACGTCTTGCCTAGAAACTGCGGCCAAAGGCGCGCGATCTGATGGCGATGATCCTGCTCCATCACAAGAAGAATGTCGCTCGTCTGGCCGATTTCGTGCGTGAACTGACGCGCCACATGCCCTTTAACTGAAAGGCCGAACCTCTCGGCCGCGGCTTTGCTTTCAGGATCGATGCCCTGTCCGGCCAAAGCGTGAAGACCGGCAGACCTAACCGCAAGAGTAGGCATCATTGATAGCAGTGCAGCGGCTGCAACCGGCGATCGACATATGTTTCCGGTGCAGATGGTGACGACTGATTGGATCACTCGGACAACGTCTTGGCGACAGCACGTGCGTTGACGATGCTAGAGACAGGGCCCAAAAGCTTGACGCCGGTGTCGTTCCAACGTGCAATCGGATCGGTGGTCACGAAGACGACATCCATCGGTGCCATGGCAAACTGCGACGTGATCATCAGCGCTGTCGCATCGGTCAGATCAAACTGATAGACGTCAAAGCCATTACCTTGGTTGGCAGGGCGGCGGAAGACAAAGACGCCCCTAGCGTCTGCGCGCGTTCGGTCAAGGCCACCCTTTTCGGCCAGTACCTCGGTCAATGTCATGCGGCCAGAACCAAGAGACAGTTCACCAGCCGTGCCGATTTCCCCAAACACAAACACCTTGTTGTCACCGCTTGCCGGCACAAATACAACGTCTCCGGGCAAGAGCACCGGGTTCTGCCGTGCTGTCCCATAGTCGATGAAAGACCGCAGGTTGACGGTGTACACGGACCCTTTCCGCCTGATCTCAACGCGGCCAAGGTCCGCATCAGCGGTTGTGCCCGCCACGTTGATCAGGTCAAGAAGGCGCAGCGGAACATTGGTCAGGCGTGTCGGACCAGGAGAACTTACCTGGCCCAAGGCATTCACGTTGTGGGCCCTGAACTCCTGAACATCGACTTCAACCTGAGGGTTTGCGATGTAGACACGCAGGGATTCCTCAAGCGCTTCTCGGATTTGCGCGACACTGCGACCACTGGCTTTGGTCATGCCGACATAAGGGTAGAAGAACTCGCCGCTTTCGTTGACGACAGGGCCCTCGTTGATGCCGCTTTGCTCCGCGTCGGACTGACGTTCTGGCCCCGCCCAGGTGCGCACCCGCAACTGATCACCCACACCGACGGCATAGACATAGACGTCGGCATCCTGCGGCGGATTTGACGCCACAGAGCGCACCAAATCGATTTTCGTGTCCGCATAAAGCGCGATGTTCTTTGAGGTCACGCGAATGATGTTGACGCCACGTTCTGTCAGCTCCGCTTGCCCGCTATTGCCCAACGGAAAGCGCATTGCTCCACCGCAGGCACT
>CAMDHB010000321.1 GCA_945897655.1 Pseudorhodobacter antarcticus | reverse complement strand
TGCAAAGCCCGGCCGGTCAGGTCACGACCTATTCCGAAATTGCCCGCGCCATCGGCCACCCCACTGCCGTGCGGGCCGTGGGCACTGCCGTTGGGCGCAATCCGATCAGCTTGTTCATCCCCTGTCACCGCGCGCTGCGGAAATCGGGGGGCCTTGGCGGCTATCACTGGGGACTGCCGGTCAAGCGCGCCATGCTGGCCTGGGAAGCGGCCCGCAAAGACGCCGCATAAGCGAAAGTGTGATGCGCGGAAAGCCGCCAGAGGTGCCTGCGACCTGTGCCTTGTGACCTTGGGCTGCTATAATGCGCCACGGTCCAACGAGGCCGATGTATCTTGAGGCAGTAACATCATGAACTTCAAAACCCCAATCGCCTTGTCGCTGGTCAGCGTGCTGGGTCTGGCCGCTTGTCAGGACAGCACGACGCGCATTCAGGACCCGAACTATCGGGCGCAAAACGGTGCGATTGCCGGGGCCATTCTGGGCGGCATCATCGGCGCAGCCAATGGTCGTGGCGACAACAAGGAAGCGCGCAACCGGTCACTTGCACTCGGGGTGGTGCTGGGTGCGGCGGCAGGCGGTGCCATTGGCGCCACGCTCGACGCGCAGGCCGCCGAACTGCGCAACACCTTGGGCAACCCGAATGTCACGGTCACCAACATGGGCGGCTATCTGCTGGTCAACCTGCCCGATGACATCACCTTTGCCACCGACAGCGCCAGCGTGAATTCGGCCCTGGCCGCCGAAATCCGTTCGATTGCGGCAAACCTGGTCAGCTATCCCAACAGCACGATCCGCGTGATCGGCCACACCGACAACAGCGGCACCGCTGCCTATAACTTTGACCTGTCGCAGCGCCGCGCGGTTGCGGTGCGTGACCTTCTGCTGACCGCAGGTGTGCCGTCCAACCGCCTTTCCGCCGCCGGCGCGGGCGAGGATAGCCCGGTCGCAACGAACCTTACCCCGGCAGGCCGCGCACAAAACCGCCGGGTCGAGATCATCATCACGCCGAACAGCTAAGGCAAGGCGTCGGCCGTTCTGACCCAAAGCAAAAGGCCCGGACAAACTGCCCGGGCCTTTTCAATTCCATCAGAGTCAGGTCAGTGCAGCCGTGCCGCGACCTGATCAATCGCCGCGTCGATTGAGGCATTTGCACCCTCGGCCGTCATCTGACGCGCCAGAACCTCACCCGCCACCGCGATGGACACGGTGATCGCCTGATTGCGCACGGCCAGTTCGGCAGCCTTGACGGCGCTTTCGATCTGGTTTTCCGCCGCTGCCAGACGCCGCCCGATGGAGGCGTGCAGGTCCTGCTTGGCTTGCGCCGCAGCGGCCAGCGCCTCTTCCTTGGCGGATGCGATGATGCGCAGGGATTGGGCCTGCACCTCTTTCTGCTTGGCTTCATAGCTGGCCAGCAGCGCCTTGGCTTCGTCGCGCAGCAGGCGCGCCTCATCCAGATTGTTGCGGATCATCTGCGCGCGGTCATCCAGTGCACGGCCCATCAGGCCGGGCACGTTTTTCCAGACCAGAATGCCCACGAACACCAGAAACGCGATCAGCACCACGAAGTTGGTGTTGCGCAAGCTGAAGAACGGGCCCGAGGCTGCGAAGGCCGGGCTGGCCATCAGGGTTGCTGCGATTAGGATCAGTCTGTTCATCGCCTTACCCTTTCAGCCGTGCAGTGACCGCAGCTTCGATGGCGCGAGCATCTGCCGCACCGCCCAAGGCCACAACCAGTTCAGCCGCCGTGTCCTTGGCGACCGAAGCCACCACTTCCGATGCCGCCGCCCTGATCTCATCAATCCGGGACGACGATTCCGCCGTCTTGGCAGCAATCTCGGCATCCGCCTTGGCGATGGCGGCATTCAGGTCGGCCTGAATTTCGGCCTTGGCTGCGGCCACGATCTTGCCCGCCTCGGCACGGGCCGAAACCAGCGCGGCGTTATAGGCTTTTTCCGCCTCCAGCGCCTTGTGCTTCAGCTCTTCAGCCGCAGCCAGGTCACTGGCGATCTGGCCCTTGCGCGTTGCCAGAATGCCGCCGATCCGGGGCAAAGCCACGGTCCGCAGCACAAAGAAAATCACCGCAAGTGTGACCAGCAACCAGAAGATCTGGTTGGGGAATGTCGAGAAGTCCAGCTGCGGCATACCTGCCTTGGCGGCTTCGTGTGCAGTATCAGTTGTTGCCATCTTGCCCTCCGTCGGACCCCTTGGAATTTCAGGACAGGCACCGGGGCGCCCGTCCTGACCGTAAGGATTCGAAGGTCAGATCAGACTGCGAACATCAGCAGCAGAGCGACGAGGAACGAGAAGATCCCCAGTGCTTCTGCGAAGGCCAGACCGATGAACAGCGTCGCGGTCTGCGAGGCGGCTGCCGACGGGTTGCGCAGGGCACCTGCCAGGAAGTTGCCGGCCACATGGCCAACACCGATGGCGGCTGCGCCCGAACCGATGGCGGCCAGACCGGCGCCGATGAACTTGCCGATTGCGGCTGCTGCTTCGAGTTCCATGATGTATCTCCTTACGATGGAATTTGGATAGGGTTCAGTGACCGGGGTGCAGTGCATCTTTCAGATACACGCAGGTCAGGATGGTAAACACATAGGCCTGGATGAAGGCGACGAGCACCTCCAGCGCATAGATCGCGACAATGGCCAGGATCGAGATCGGGGTGACCAGCACACCGATGCCCGAGATCAGGATCAGGGGCGCAAAGGCCGCGAAAACCTTGATCACGGCATGGCCTGCCATGATATTGCCCGCAAGACGGATGGAATGGCTGACCGGGCGCACGAAGTAGGAAATCACTTCGATCACCGCGATGATCGGACGCAGGATCAGCGGCGCATCCGACATCCAGAAGAGGCCCAGAAAGCCCAAGCCATGCTTCGCCAAACCCAGCAGCGTCACGAACAGGAACACGCCAAAGCCCAGGATCGCCGTGACGGCAATGTGGCTGGTGGGGGTAAAGGACGTCGGCAGCAGGCCCAGAAGGTTGGTGAACAGGATGAACACGAACAGCGTCATGATCATCGGGAAATACTTGACGCCGTCGTGGCCCGTCACGTCCTCGACCATCTTGTAGATGAAGTCATAGGCCATTTCGCCCAAGGACTGCATCCGCCCGGGGATCATCGACCGCTTTGCCGAGCCCAGCACGAACACCACGATGATCGCCACGGTGGCAATTGCCATCCACAGCGTCGCGTTGGTCGGCGTGTACCAGTGAATAGGACCCTCGCCGAACAGGCGCGTGATCTGGAACTGGTCCAAAGGATGGAACGTCAATCCTTCGCTGTGCTCTGTGGCTGCCACGTCAGTCTTCCTCTTCGTCAGCGGCCGCCGGGGCCGTATTTGTCGCTTGCTGGCCAGCCTTGGCCTGCATCTCCCGGGCTGAGGACAGCATGGTTTTCACCCCCGCCGCAAAGCCCGCCAATATGAACAGCACCAGAAAGACCGGCATGGTCCCGAACAGGGTATCCAAGCCATAACCGATGCCGAAACCGATCATCAGACCGGCCACCAATTCGATCACCATGCGCCAGGCCAGTTGGGCCTGCCTATGGCTGTCCGCCTTGGGGCTTCGCTGCTGCTCATGTGCCGCCTTCGCCGCCGCGATCCGCTTTTCCAGCGCCTTCAAACGCGCCTGATCAGCATCGGATGTCACGGGCGAGAACCCCCTGTTGGACTGCGACGGGATACGAAACACCGCACCTCAAGTCAAGCAGGCAAAACCACCCCTAAGTCCTTGAAATAATGTGATCGGCGCCAACCGAACCCCACCCCCGACCCCCGCAGCATATTCAACCGAATGGTTGACGATCGTCCCGTATGCCCGGATACTGCGCCCCATGACCGCCAATCTTGACGCCACCTTCGCCGCCTTGTCCGACCCGACCCGCCGGGCGATCCTGTCCATGCTCTTGGAAGATGACATGGCCGTCACCGATGTCGCGGCCCCGTTTCAGATGTCACTGGCCGCCATTTCCAAACACCTGGCCATTCTGGCCGAGGCTGGCCTGATCAGCCAGGAAAAGCGGGGCCGCATCAACTGGTGCAAACTGGAACCCGACGCCCTGCGCGAGGGCTTCACCTGGATGCAAAGCTTTGGCCAGTTGCAACCCTTCGATCTTGACGCTCTGGAACGCTTCATCGAGGCCGAGTTGAACGGCTCCCCCGAGTAGGTCGGGGCAAGCCCCG
>CAMDHB010000320.1 GCA_945897655.1 Pseudorhodobacter antarcticus | reverse complement strand
GTGGGCGTCACCCTGACCAAGCTTGACCGCGCTCAAGCCGACCTCATGAACCCCGCCGCCTGCGCCGTCGCTATCCTTGCCAGCAACGCCGATGCGGTCATCAACGCCGCCGCATGGACCGCCGTGGACCGGGCGGAGGCTGAGGAGGCCGCAGCCACCGTCGTCAACGGCGATGCCCCCACCGCAATGGCGCAGGCCTGTGCCGCCCGCAACTTGCCCTTCCTGCACATCTCGACTGACTATGTCTTTGACGGCGCGGGCACCCTGCCCTTCGCCCCCGTCCACCCCACCGCCCCCGTGGTTGCCTATGGCCGCTCAAAACTCGCAGGCGAGCGGGGCATCACAGCGGCAGGCGGCCAATCCCTTATCCTGCGCACCTCCTGGGTTGTCTCCTCCCACGGCGCGAACTTCGTCAAAACCATGCTGCGCCTTGGCCGCGAACGACCCAGCCTGAATGTGGTGGCCGACCAGATCGGCGGCCCCACACCCGCCGCCGCGATTGCGGATGCGCTGTACACCTGCGCCGCCGCCATGCTGAACGGCGCCCAAGGCGGCATCCACCACTTCGCAGGCACCCCCGATGCCTCTTGGGCCGACTTTGCCCGCGCCATCATGACGGCAGCCAATCTGCCCTGCACCATCAATGACATCCACTCCTCCGCCTACCCAACCCCGGCCAAACGCCCGCTGAACTCGCGCATGGACTGTTCCAGCCTGACCCGCTTTGGCCTGACCCGCCCCGACTGGCGCGCCGCCCTTCCCGAAATCCTGCATGATCTGGAGACGACATGACACGCAAAGGCATCCTGCTGGCAGGCGGTTCCGGCACCCGGCTTTGGCCCATCACGATGGGCACCTCAAAACAACTGCTGCCGATCTATGACAAGCCGATGGTCTATTACCCGCTGACCGTGCTGATGCTGTCCGGCATCCGCGACATTGCGGTGATAACAACGCCCGAGGATCAGCCGGGCTTCCTGCGCCTGCTCGGCGATGGCGCGCAGTGGGGCCTGAACCTGACCTATGTCGTGCAACCCTCACCCGACGGTCTGGCGCAAGCCTACCTTCTGACCCGCGATTTCCTGAATGGCGAGCCCTCGGCCATGGTCTTGGGCGACAACATCTTTTTCGGCCACGGCCTGCCCGAAATCCTCGCCGCCGCCGATGCCAAACCCAAGGGCGGCACCGTGTTCGGCTACCGCGTATCCGACCCGGAACGCTACGGCGTGGTTGATTTCGATGCCCAAGGCCAGGTCCGCCAGATCATCGAAAAACCAGCCAAACCGCCGTCCAACTATGCCGTAACCGGCCTTTACTTCCTGGACGGCAATGCCCCCGACCTCGCCGCCCAGATCAAACCTTCTGCCCGGGGAGAGTTGGAAATTGCCGACCTTCTGGACATCTACCTCAAGGCCGGGCACCTGACGGTCGAAAAGATGGGTCGCGGTTTCGCCTGGCTTGACACCGGCACCCATGCCAGCCTGCTGGACGCCGGCAACTTCGTGCGCACGCTTCAGGCCCGCCAAGGCCTGCAAGTGGGCTGCCCGGATGAGATTGCCTATCGCGCGGGCTGGATTGACCGCGCCGCCCTTGCCAAGCGGGCCGAGATCTTCCGCAAGAACGACTACGGCATATACCTAGCCAGCATTCTGAACGAATGACTACTGGAACTGGGAAGCCACCCAGATCATCCCCAGAACAAAGGCCGCGCTGAACACCAGATAGCGCGGCACCCCCAGAATCGGCCGTGCCGGATCATCCACCGCACGCCAGACCAAACCAAGGCCACGCCGCGCCTCGGCCCGGTAACCACCCAAGTCCAGCGACCGCCGGTTCAAGACAAAGACCAGTGCCGCCGCCAACAACAGACTGCCGCCCACACCCGTCAGCAGCGTTCCCTGCCATACCGGCACAGCCTCCGCCAGGGTTGCGCGCCGCAACAGACTGAACGCGGCCGTTTGCGTGGAACTCTCCAACCGCGCATCAACCTCGGCCTTTGCCAGCCTTTCGCGGACATGATCGTACTGATCCGTCAACAGCACCAACTGTCGCTGGGCTTGCAGATACCCCTCCGCACCGTCCGCTTGCGCTGCCAGTGACTGAACTTCCCCCCTCAGGGCGCTGGTTTCGTGCAACAGGCGCAACTCTTCACGCCGGAAAAACTGCAACTCCGCCTGCCCCTGACGCAACGCACTGACCTGCCCCCAGTCCAAAACCTGCTGGGCCAGATCATTGGCAACCCGCACCGACAGATCGGCATCCGGCAATCGAACCGATAGAACCAGCCCCAACGCCCCATCCGCCTCCGGGATAGGCGCGTGAACGCTGACGGCCCCACCCAAGGCCTCGACCGCAAGATCAAGCTCTGCATCCGACCTCGATCCGCCCAACCCCTGCCGCTGCACCACCGCCACCAGGCTTTGCCGGTTGGTCACCTGCGCCGTGGCGGCCACCACATCGGCACCGGGCTGCACCTGAACCACCGCCGTCGCCTCATAAACCGACCCATGCACGCCACGAACGGCAAAGTTTGTCAGCACAACGGCCGCGAATAACAGCACAATCGACAGGACATGCCATGGAACCGCCCGCAAACCCGGGAACTGGCTCATCGCGATGGCCATCCGGCGCATCATCTGACCAACCCCGATCCAGCCCGTCCCATGACCTAATACTCCGCAAAATGGCAAAAACCATGGCCACGGTGTATTTCAACAAAATGTCGCCAAAATGGTCAGTTTGCGGCAATCACGCCGCGCTTGGCCGCCGAATGTTGGCCGCAGCCTCAATCACCAGGGGCCGCAACCCCGTGCCACCCGCATCCAGCACCTGAAACAGATGCGTGCGCATGCGCGGTTCCCAAAAGTCATTGATATGGGACGATACCCCCGCCAACCCTTCGGCATGCGGTTTGCTTTCCATGAACTTGGCAATCTGATTTGCCATGTAAATCAATTTGGTATGCGGGTCATGGGCGTCATGCGACATGGGCAGTCTCCGGGATAAGACGGTCGGAATGGGTGAAAACTTCAAAACGGTCAGCCTTGGCCAGGGCGATCAGGGTGATCCCGGCTTCGTCCGCCAACGTCACGGCATGGACCGTGGGGGCGGACACGGCAATCAACACAGGCGCCCCCAAGGCCGCCACCTTTTGGACCATGTCGATTGACACGCGCGAAGTCAAAACAACCGCTCCGGCCATCGGCGGTTGCCGGATCAGGTGCCCTGCCAGTTTGTCCAAGGCGTTGTGGCGACCCACATCCTCTCGCACCGCCAGCAGTCCAGCAGACCAAAACCCCGCCGCATGCACCGCCCGGGTCGCATCATGCAGCGGCTGTGCGCCCGGCAGGGCAGAAACGGCCTGCATCACCTGAACCGGCGTCATTGTGAACGCTGATTTCGGTACCACCCGCACCTTCCGCAAGGCCTCATCCAGACTGTCGATCCCGCACAACCCACAGCCAACCGGCCCCGCCATCGTGCGCCTGCGCTGCGTCAACCGCGCCTCGGCCTGCGGATGCAACCAGACCTGAACATCAAGGCCATTGGCCAGTTCCACCACCTCGACCGTGTCCACCTCATCCGCCTGCGCGATGCCTTCCGTCATGGCAAAACCATAAGCGAAATCAATCAGATCATGCGGCGTCGCCATCATCACGGCCTGCGTCGTGCCATTGAACGACAGGGCAACCGCCACCTCTTCGGGCAAGACACGCCCGCCCGAAGAAACCGCGCCCGCCGCAAAGGTCAGGCGCTGGACATGACGGCTGCCCTGCATCACTCGGCTGCAGACAGGATGCGCCGCGACAATCTGGCCTGCGCGGCGTAATCCTCCTGCCACTCCGACGGGCCGTTCGAGGGCGAGATTTGCACTGCGGTCACCTTGTACTCCGGGCAGTTTGTCGCCCAATCCGAATAATCGGTTGTGATGACATTGGCCTGCGTATCGGGATGGTGGAACGTGGTGTAAACAACGCCCGTATTGACCCGGTCAGTCAGGTTCGCCCGCAGCGTGGTGTCCCCCGACCGGCTGGCAAGGCGCACCCAATCGCCCTCCTTGATCCCGCGAACCTCGGCATCATGGGGGTGGATTTCCAGCACATCCTCGGCATGCCAGACCACATTCGACGTCCGCCGCGTCTGCGCGCCCACGTTGTACTGGCTCAGAATCCGCCCCGTGGTCAGCAGCAACGGGAACCGCGGCCCGGTCTTTTCATCCGT
>CAMDHB010000319.1 GCA_945897655.1 Pseudorhodobacter antarcticus | reverse complement strand
GGATACTGAAGGGTTCGGCGGGCTTTATTCTGACGAGGCCAAGCTGACCGAACTGGCTGCGGGTCTGAAGGCGAATGGGCTGACCATGTCGACCGGCCATTTCGGGCTGGACATGATCGAAAAGAGCCCGGACTTCGTGATCAAAGTTGCTGAAGCCGTTGGCATGAAAAAGGTCTATTGCCCGCATATTGGTGCTGCTGACCGCCCGACGGACGGCAAGGGCTGGCGCAAGTTCGGCAAGCGGTTGCAGCGCGCGGGCAAACCGATCAAAGCGGCAGGTCTGGGCTTTGGCTGGCACAATCATGATTTTGAAATCGCGGGTACTGCCGATGGCAATGTGCCGATGTTCCAGATCCTGCGTGGCGGGGACGAGTTGGAATGGGAAATGGACGTGGCTTGGGTCGTGCGCGGCGGGGGCAACCCCTTGGCCTGGATCGAGGCGTTCAAGGGTCGCATCACCTCGGCCCATGTCAAGGATATTGCACCGCGCGGCGAAAACCTGGCCGAGGATGGCTGGGCTGACGTCGGCCAGGGCACCGTGGACTGGAAGACGATCCATGCCGCGCTCGTGGCCGCAGGCGTCAAGTATTTTGTGATGGAACATGACAATCCGGCCGATGACCGCCGTTTTGCAACACGCTCTCTGGATGCGACGAAAGGCTTCTGATCATGGCAAATCTGGGTATCGGCATCATCGGGTGCGGCAATATCTCGACCTCATACCTGAAACTGGCACCGCTGTTCCGCGGGCTGGAAGTGCGGGCCGTGGCAGACGTCAACATGGCCGCCGCCACGGCGCGTGGGGCCGAGTTTAACGTCAGGGCGCAGTCGGTTGACGACCTGCTGGCGAACCAAGACGTGGATATGGTCATCAACCTGACCATTCCGGACGCGCATTACCCGGTCAGCAAGGCCATTCTGGAAGCAGGCAAGCATGCCTATTCGGAAAAGCCGCTGGTCTTGACGCTGGAGCAGGGGGTTTCCTTGCGCGATCTGGCTAAGGCAAAGGGGTTGTCGGTGGGCTGTGCGCCTGACACCTTCCTGGGTGGCGCGCATCAGCAGGCGCGCGCGCTGTTGGATGAGGGCCGGGTGGGTGACATCGTGGCCGGTGCCGCAGCCGTGCTGAACCACGGCATGGAGGCCTGGCATCCGAACCCTGACTTCTTCTTCCTGCCCGGTGGCGGGCCGATGCTGGACCTTGGGCCCTATTACGTGGCGAACCTGATCAACCTGCTTGGCCCCGTCCGCCGTGTGGCGGCCCTGGCCAACATGCCCGAGGCGACCCGCACCATTGGCTCAGGTGCCCGCAAGGGCGAAACGGTTCCGGTCAAGACCCCCACCAACATCCATGCCCTGCTGGAGTTTGTGAGCGGCGCCACCGTCACACTGACCACGACTTGGGACGTCTGGTCGCATCGTCGCAGCCATTTCGAACTGTATGGCACGGAAGGCACGCTCTACGTGCCCGATCCGAACTTTTTCGGCGGCACGGTCGAGGTGGGCGGCAAGGACAAGGTCATCACGGCGATTGAGCCGTGGGATCATCCGTTTGGCGTGGTCAATCAGGATCAGGGCCGTGCCAACTATCGCACCGCCGGTCTGGCCGACATGGCGATGGCCACGATGGAAGGCCGCGATGCGCGCTGTTCGCTGGAACGGACCTTGCACGGGGTCGAGATCATGGCGGGCTGCATCAAGTCGGGCGAGACGGGGCAGTTTGTCGAGATGACGACGACCTGCACGCGGCCAGCGGCCTTGGGCATTGCCGAAGCGCAGGCTTTGCTGCGCTGAGTGCGGAACCGGGGGGTTTCACCCCCCCAGCCGCGCGACGCGCGCGGCGTTCTTCGCGGAAATCCTCCACCGGAGGATTTCTGATCGCTCATCACCCCTGTGGAGTATTTGTGCCAAAGTGAATGGGTGGCGTTTTGGGCTGGTTCCAATTGGCCAGTTGGCAAGCAATACCTTGATTGTGGCGAAATATGCGTCATAAACCCGTTTGATCAAACTGGTGACCGCATGACTGCTGCTGACCGCAAGATACCGACCCATGAGGTCACCTATGCGCGGCTGCGCGACATGATCCTTTACGGTGCGTTGCAACCCGGTCAGCCCGTGACGATCCAAGGGTTGATCAATGATTTGGGTGTTGGCATGACGCCCGTGCGCGAAGCGATCCGACGCTTGGCGGCCGAGGGCGCGTTGTTGCCGCAGGGCAACCGACGGGTGACCGTGCCGCGCCTTACGACCGCGCTGCTGGATCAGATTGCCTTTGCGAGGATGACAATCGAGCCAAAGCTGGCGGAATTGGCCTGCGCCCATGTGACCCCAGCCCTTTTGGCCCGGTTGCGCGATCTGGACAGCCCCATCTACGCGGCGATCAAGTCGCATGATGTCCAGGCCTATTTGCTGCACAACCATGCCTTCCACTTTGCCTTGTATGAGGCCTCGCAGGCGCCGGTTCTGGTCGACATGGCGCGGTCCTTGTGGCTGCGGTTCGGCCCCTCGCTGCGGGTGGTGGTGGCGCGGGAGGGAGCACTGGCGCTACCGGATCTCCATGTGGAGGCCCTGGCTGCTGTGGAGCGTGGCGATGCGGCAGAGCTGGCAGCGGCGATGGAACATGACATCGCGCAAGGGGTTGATCAGGTGAGGCTTGCACTCGGTCGCGGCGAAATTTGATCAAATTTCTTGCCGTCTGGATTATTTGATCATAATCTGTACACAACAACGCTTCCGGGAATCGGGGGCAACCATTTGCGGCGAGGGTCCCCCATGAACAAGATCACCAACCACATGCCGACGGCAGAGTTGCAGGCACTGGATGCGGCGCATCACATGCACCCGTTCACCGAAAACGCCGCTTTGGCGAAGAAGGGCGCGCGGATCATGAAATCGGCCAAGGGGGTTTGGTTGACCGATACCGAAGGTCACAAGATCATTGACGGGATGGCGGGGCTTTGGTGTGTCAACATTGGCTATGGCCGGACGGAAATGGGGGATGTCGCCAAGCGGCAGATGGATGAGTTGGCCTATTACAACACGTTCTTCCAGACCAGCCATATCCCTGCGATTGCCTTGGCGGCCAAGATTGCGGAACTGGCGCCGGAAGGGATGAACCACGTCTTCTTTGCAGGCTCGGGGTCCGAGGCGAATGACACCAACATCCGGATGGTGCGGCGGTATTGGGACATCAAGGGACAGTCGGAGAAGCGGATCATCATCGCACGGACCAATGGCTACCACGGCTCCACCATGGGCGGCGGGTCGTTGGGCGGCATGGCGGGCATTCATGCCCATGGCGGCAAGATTGCCGGGATCGTGCATATCGGTGAGCCGAACTGGTGGGAACAGGGTGGCGATTTGACGCCCGAGGATTTCGGGCTGCTGCGGGCGCGGGAGTTGGAGGCGAAGATCCTTGAGCTGGGCGTCGAGAATGTGGCGGCCTTCATCGGCGAGCCGGTTCAGGGCGCGGGTGGGGTGATCATCCCGCCGTCAACCTATTGGCCCGAGATTCAGCGTATCGTTGACAAGTATGGCATCCTGCTGATCGCGGATGAGGTCATCACCGGCTTTGGCCGCACCGGGAACTGGTTCGGGTCGCAGACCTTCGGGATCAAGCCGCATATCATGACCATCGCCAAGGGTCTGTCATCGGGGTACCAGCCGATCGGAGGGTCGATCGTCTGTGATGAGGTGGCCGAGGTTCTGGGCAGTCATGGGGATTTCAACCATGGCTACACCTATTCCGGCCATCCGGTGGCTGCGGCCGTCGCCTTGGAAAACCTGCGGATCCTGCAGGAGGAGCATGTGATCGAGCATGTTCAGAACGTGGCCAACCCCTATCTGTGGAAGCTGTGGAAGGGGTTGGAGGAGCATCCTCTGGTGGGTGAGGCCAAGCTGGTCGGGCTGATGGGGTCTATTGCGCTGACCCCGGACAAGGCCAAGCGGGCCAAGTTTGCGGCTGAGACCGGGACGGTCGGCTATCGCTGCCGGGAGCGTTGCTTTGCCAACAATCTGATCATGCGGCATGTGGGGGACCGGATGATCATCTCGCCGCCCTTGGTGATCACGCCGGATGAGATTGATATTCTGATCAGCCGGGCCACCGCCTCATTGAATGAATGCTATGCGGGGTTGAAGGCCGACGGGATGCTGGTTTCTGCCTGACGCGGGGGATCAAAAGGGGGCCCGCGGGTCCCCTTTTTCCTCTGTCCACATGTGGACGC
>CAMDHB010000318.1 GCA_945897655.1 Pseudorhodobacter antarcticus | reverse complement strand
ACGGCCGAAGCCGGGCCATCTGTGCGTCCGTCAGCCAGAAAAGATTACTCATCGTCACCCCCGTCAGTTCGGGAGCTTGAATCACGCAGATGAAGCGACCTCAAGCAGATCAATGGGTCCTGACCCTAATTCGACGTCACCAAAAGTTAACGCTTCCTCAAGATCTGGTTAAAATTCCAAATGTCCACATGTGGACGCCCCTACAGCATCCCCATGACCACCGGCTGAACCTCGTGCCAGCCTTCCCAGATCATCTTCAGCGCCACATACAGGATAATCGCCAGACCCACATAGGCGATCCAGCGGTGCTTGTTCAAAAGCCGCGCGATGAAGGTGGCGGCCAGACCCATCAGCGCAATCGACAAGATCAGCCCCAGCACCAGAACCGTCGGGTGATCCTTCGCCGCCCCGGCCACTGCCAGAACGTTGTCCAAACTCATCGACACGTCGGCCACCACGATCTGGGTCGCGGCCTGACGGAAGGTCTTGACCGGCCCACCGCCCGCAACCGTGCCGTCCCGGTTCAGATCCTGCCCCGTCAGCGCCTCTTCCCCGCGCTCCTCGTCGGCATGCCCCTCGCGCAGCTCCCGCCACATCTTCCAGCAGACCCACAACAGCAAGATCCCCCCAGCCAGCAGCAGCCCCACGATTTGCAGCAACTGCACGGTCAGCCCGGCAAAGATGATCCGCAGCACCGTGGCCGCGATAATCCCCACAAGGATGGCCTTGTTCCGCTGTTCCTTGGGCAGACCGGCCGCCGCGAGGCCGATTACGATAGCATTGTCTCCGGCCAGAACCAGATCGATGCCAATGACGGCCAACAGGGCAGAAAAGCCCTCGGGGGTGAAAATCTCTAGCATGGGAACTCCGACTGATTGACATCCCTACCTAAGGCACGCGCGACCCACAATCAACCATGACCGGCCTTGCTAGGGTCCCGGTCTGGCGTTAGGTCACGCCATGCTGTCCTATCAACACGCCTATCACGCAGGCAATCTTGCCGATGTCCAGAAGCACGCGCTGCTGGCATGGATACTGGCGTATCTGACGCAAAAGGACAAACCGCTCAGTTATATCGAAACCCACGCCGGTCGCGGGCTCTATGACCTGACGTCGCCCCAAGCCGAAAAGACTGGCGAAGCCGCCAGCGGCATCACCCGGACCGAGGGGCGTCTGGCCCCCGATCACCCCTATCGCCAGCGTCTGGCCGAAATCCGTGCCAGGTTTGGTCTATCGGCCTATCCCGGCTCGCCCCTGATCGCGGCCATGTCCTTGCGGGACGGCGATGTGCTGCATCTGGCCGAACTGCACCCACAGGAACACCGGGCGCTGACTGAAAACCTGGCCCCCTGGGGCGCCCACATCCAGCACCGCGATGGGTTTGAGATGGCCTTGGCCGTGACCCCGCCCACCCCGCGCCGGGGGCTGATGCTGATCGACCCGTCCTATGAAGTGAAGGCCGACTATGACCGCATTCCCAAAATCCTGTCCCAGATCACGCGGAAGTGGAATGTCGGCATCATCGCCCTGTGGTACCCGATTCTGACGGACGCCCCCCACCGCCCGATGCTGGCCGATCTGCAAACCGCCTTCCCCGATGCCCTGCGGTCCGAGGTCACCTTCCCCCCCGCCCGCGATGGCCACCGGATGACCGGATCTGGGATGTTCATCATCAACCCACCCTACGGACTTGACGAAGAAGCCGCCCGCATCGCGCTGACTATTGGCAGGACGTGACAGCCCCCCTATGTTGCCGCAATGAGCCTGCTTCGCGCCCTTTTCGCCCCGAACCCGCCGCCGCTGACGTCCGTGGACGCCAGGCTTGCCTTGGCCACCTTGCTGGTGCGCGTCGCCCGAAGTGACGGGCAATACAGCACAGCCGAAGTCGCCCGGATCGACCGCATCCTGCGCCTGCGCCACGGGTTGAACGACACCGGCGCCGCCTGTCTGCGTGCCGAGGCAGAGGTCGAGGAAGCGCAGGCCCCCGACACCGTCCGCTTTACCCGCGCCCTCAAGGCCGCCGTGCCCCTGGAAGACCGCGCCGGTCTGGTCGAGGCGCTGTGGGCTGTCGCCCTTGCCGATGGGCAGCGCGATGACGAGGAAGACCGTATGCTGCGGCTGGTCACCAACCTGCTTGGCCTGACCGATGTGGAATCCGCGCAGGCCCGGCAGCGGGCGCAACGGGCATGATCGCCTCCTTGGGCATGTATGACCGGGCCGAGGTTCAGGCCGCCAACGACCGCCTTTGGGCCTTGATCCGTGATGCGCTGCGGGTGCAAGGCATCGCAGCACCTGACGGGCTGACCCGCGGCGCCGGGGCCTATTGGCAGGCTTGGACCTCGCCCGATCTGGTGTTGTCGCAGACCTGCGGCTATCCCTACCGCGCCCGTCTGCACGACAAGGTCACCTTGATCGGCACGCCGGATTATGGCGTCGATGGCTGCGCGCCCGGCCATTACCGCTCGGTTCTGGTCGCACGGGTCGATGACCCGCGCGGCACCGTGCCCGAATTTGACGGTGCGGCCTTGGCCTATAACGAGGATCTGTCGCAATCGGGTTGGGCCGCCCCGCAGACCTTTGCCCGCACCTTGGGCATCCGCCTGATCCCAACCCTTTGCTCGGGCGGGCACGTCCTGTCGGCCCGTGCCGTGGCCGAAGGCCGGGCCGAGATTGCCGCCATTGATGCCGTCACTTGGGGCATGATTGCCCGCTACGACAGCTTTGCCGCCGGGTTGAAGGTGGTGGGCTGGACCGAACCCACCCCCGGCCTGCCCTATATCGCTGCCCTGGGCACCGATGCCGGGGCGATGTTTGCGGCGATTGCCACCGCAATCATGGCCCTCCCGCAGGCTGACCGCGATATCCTGAGTCTGCGGGGCGTGGTCCGCATCGCGGCCAAGGATTACCTTGCCATCCCCACGCCCCCCACCCCTGCGGAATTGGGCGCCAGATAGCGTCCAGATCTGGACGCTTGAAAACCAGTTTGAAAACAAACGACATTTCCACCGCAAGTTAACGCCCCGTTAACCTTTGCCCAAAGCCGCCCCAATCGCAGTCAAAAATCTTCGAAGATTTTTGCAAATTTCTTCGAAGAAATTTGGCCCGGGCGCCACCCCTGCGCCCTCTCAAACCCCATCTGCACCCACTTTTGCCAGATAAAGCTTGCCTCACCCCCCCGTCCTCCTCTATCCTCACTTTTGATCAAATTATGCGGTGCCGTTGGGGCCCTGCTGGTGATCGACAAAAAGGGATGGATCAAGGGCATGATCCGACCTGTTGGCTGGACCTCGTGCATAACGCGGGGTCAGGTGCTGATGGGGCCATGCCCTCCGATGTGACATGATGAAAGACTGGCTTAGAAAACACCCGGACGTCCGGACCATTCGCGTGGCCGCCGCCGATTTGAACGGGCAGGCACGCGGCAAACGGGTTCCAGCCCGCTTTGCCGACAAGATCGTCAAGGACGGCACGCGCTTTCCATTCTCGGTTCTGAACCTTGATATCTGGGGCGAAGATATCGACGATTCACCGCTTGTCTTTGAACAGGGTGATCAGGATGGCGTGCTGAAACCCACCGAACGCGGCTTCATGCCCATGCCCTGGCTGGAGGCGCCCACCGCCCTCCTGCCGATCTGGATGTTCCGCGAAAACGGCACGCCGTATGAGGGCGACCCCCGCCATGCGCTAGCCGCCGTCGTGAACCGGTTCAAGGCGCGTGGCCTGACCCCGGTTTGCGCGATTGAGCTGGAATTTTTCCTGATCGACGATTCGGGGAAAACCATGCAGGTCCCGGCCAGCCCCCGTTCCGGCAAGCGCCGCAAGGCCGCCGAAACCCTGTCGATCCGCGCCCTTGACGCGTTCGACACCTTCTTCACCGACCTGTACGACGCGTGCGAGGCGATGGACATTCCCGCCGATACCACCACCTCCGAAACCGGCCTTGGCCAGTTCGAAGTGAACCTGATGCACTGCGACGACGCCTTGCGCGCCGCTGATGATGCCTGGTTGTTCAAGATGCTGGTCAAGGGTCTGGCGCGCCGTCACGGCTTTGCCGCCAGCTTCATG
Organism: Pseudorhodobacter antarcticus; assembly: GCA_945897655.1. Classification (GTDB taxonomy): domain Bacteria; phylum Pseudomonadota; class Alphaproteobacteria; order Rhodobacterales; family Rhodobacteraceae; genus Stagnihabitans. Next base: position 160 of record CAMDHB010000318.1, on the reverse strand, counting down.
GCCAAACCCTATCCCGAATACTCGGGCTCCGGCCTGCACACCCATTTCAGCCTGCTGGACGAACAGGGCCGCAATGTGTTCGACTCGGGCGGCCCCAAGGGTTCGGGCGTGCTGCGGCAGGCGGTCGCCGGGTGCCTGAACGCGATGCATGACAGCACGC
>CAMDHB010000317.1 GCA_945897655.1 Pseudorhodobacter antarcticus | reverse complement strand
AGTTGAAGCTGGCCAATATGATGACCGAGATTTCGCTGGGGTTGCAGGCGTCCTTGCGTGTGGGACGGTTGATGGATGAGGCGAATGCGGCGCCCGAGATGATTTCCATCGTCAAGCGCAACAACTGCGGCAAGGCGCTGGACGCGGCGCGGATGGCGCGGGACATGCATGGTGGCAATGGCATTCAGGAGGATTACCAGATCATGCGGCATATGGTGAATCTGGAGACGGTGAACACCTATGAGGGCACGCATGATGTGCATGCGCTGATCCTGGGCCGGGCGATCACGGGGTTGCAGGCTTTCTTCTGAGGCTTGTCGGGGCATGCCCCGACCTACGGGTGGACAGGGCGATGGACCGGGCGGATATTGTTCATGAGAATTTCCTGCGGCGGGTGGCGGCGGGGGATTTTCCGGCGGGGCGGGATTCTGCGGGGCCGCTGACAGCGGAAGGCGCGCGGGCAGTGTTTCGGGCTGCCTGTGCCTCGCGTGCCTTGGACCGGCAGGCGCGGGTGATGCAGCGGGCGGGTCAGGGGTTTTACACCATCGGCTCGTCGGGGCACGAGGGGATGGCGGCGGTGGCGCTGGCGCTGCGGCCCGATGACATGGCGTTTCTGCATTACCGCGATGCGGGTTTTCAGATCTTGCGCGGGATGGCGGCCGGGGGGGACCCGGTGTGGGATATGCTTTTGTCCTTTGCCGCGAGTGCCGAGGACCCGATTTCAGGCGGGCGGCACAAGGTGCTGGGGTCGCGGGCGCTGATGATCCCGCCGCAAACCTCGACCATCGCGTCGCATCTGCCGAAGGCGGTGGGTGCGGCCTATTCCATTGGCTTGCCGCGTCAGGAGCATGGGATATTGGCGGCGGATGGGGTGGTGATGGCGTCCTTTGGCGATGCATCCGTCAACCATTCCACGGCGCAGGGCGCGTTCAATGCGGCGGGTTGGGCGGGGTATCAGGGGGCGGCCTGTCCCATTCTGTTTGTCTGCGAGGATAACGGGATCGGGATTTCCACCAAGTCACCGCAGGGCTGGATTGCCGCCAACCTGAAGGGCAAGCCGGGGGTCAAGTATTTCGCGGGCGATGGGCTGGACTTCTATGACTGCTTCAAGGTCGCCATGGAAGCGGTTGAGTATGTGCGGGAAAAGCGGAAGCCTGCGGTGTTGCATCTGCGGATGGTGCGTCTTTACGGCCATGCCGGGGCGGATGTTCCCACGACTTATCTGAGCCGCGAGGAAGTGGAGGCGGATGAGGCACAGGACCCGCTGCTGCACGCCGCGCGCCTGATGGAGGCGGCGGGGGTGATGGACCGGGCCGAGGCGCTGGGCATCTACCGCGCGGCCGAGGCCGAGGTGGTGGACAAGGCGGCACGGGCAGTGCAGCGGCCAAGGCTGGCCATGGCGGCAGAGGTAATGGCGTCGATCGTGCCGCCGGGGCGCGGCAATCTGCGGCGGAATGATCAGGGCGACCGGTCGGCGCTGTTTGGGGCCGAGATCAAGGCGATGGCCGAGCCGCAGCCGATGTCGCGGCTGATCAACTGGGCGCTGCATGATCTGATGCGGGAATTTCCCGAGACGGTGCTTATGGGCGAGGATGTAGGCCGCAAGGGGGGTGTCTATGGCGTGACCCAGCGTCTGGCGGCGCGCTTTGGCCGTGGTCGGGTAATTGACACGCTGCTGGATGAGCAAAGCATTCTGGGGCTGGCGATTGGCATGGCGCAGAACGGGTTCGTGCCGCTGCCGGAGATTCAGTTTCTGGCCTATCTGCACAATGCCGAGGATCAGTTGCGGGGGGAGGCGGCGACCTTGCCGTTCTTCAGTCAGGGCCAGTTCACCAACCCGATGGTGCTGCGGATTGCGGGATTGGGCTATCAAAAGGGGTTCGGCGGGCATTTCCACAATGACAACTCGTTGGCCGTGCTGCGGGACATTCCGGGGGTCATACTGGCTGTGCCATCGACCGGGCCTGATGCGGCAATGATGCTGCGGGAATGCGTGCGGCTGGCGCGGGAGGAGCAGCGGGTCGTGGTTTTTGTCGAGCCGATTGCCCTCTATCCGATGCGGGACCTTTTGGCCGAGAAGGATGGCGGCTGGATGGGGGTTTATCCCTCGCCAGAGCGGCGGATTGGTTGGGGTGAGGTGGGGGTGACCGGGACTGGGCCGGTGGCCATCGTGACCTATGGCAACGGGCATTATCTGGCCCATCAGGCGCGGGCGATGGTGCCCGATCTGGACCTGCGGATCATTGATCTGCGCTGGTTGGCGCCTCTGCCGTTTGAGGGGTTGCAGCGGGGGCTGCAGGGGGCCTCGCATGTCCTGTTCGTGGATGAGTGCCGCCGGTCGGGGAATGTGTCCGAGGCGTTGATGACCTGGGGGGCGGAGGTGGGTTTGCCCCGCATGGCGCGGCTAACGGCGGAGGACAGTTTCATTGCCACAGGGCCGGCCTATGCGGCCACTTTGCCCTCGGCTGCGGGGATTGTGGCGGCGCTGCGGGGGATGCTGTAAGAGCGTCCACATGTGGACACTTTTGAAAAATCATCAATACCAATGGGTTGGTGATTTCTGTTAACCGGGTGGAAAGGTTTCCTCGGTGCATCCCTGATCCTGATGATACCAGTGTTTCGTGGCCTGCCCCACAGGCGACCAACATTCAGCCATGCTTTGAATTCGGACGAAGGGCTATGGGTGCTGATCCAGTCCTGATTTCCGCGGGCTGCCTTGGCGTCGTAGGTCGCCAGATCGCGGACGGCGATCATCGCCAGATTGGACATGGCAAGGTAGCGCATTCCGCTGGGCAGATCGGCCAGCAGCGGAACATCGGGCCGCCTGGGCTTGCGCTGCAAATGGTGGAACACCTGCATGGCATGGGCGGCATATTCGGCATCGGTTGCCGGCCTGGGGGCGGCTGGCGATGCGCAACTTCAGGGTCAGATCATCTGGTGCCATGCCAAAGCCGCCGTAGTCTCGCCCCCAATCGCGGGTGGGGTCGAAATCCTGCGCGTCGCGAAACCGCAGGTCTGGCAGGCCACTCCAAAGGCGGTAGAGGTCGATGGTCGGGCCGATATCGGTGTCGAAGTAAGGCGTGCTAGGCCCACCGTTGCTCAGTGTGCCAAAGCGGTCATAGGCTGCATCCAGCATTTGGGAAGCTGTTGCATAGCGCCCTTGGCATTGGGTCTGCGCCGTTGCAGCGATGGGCCACAGGACCAGCAAAGGACCAGAAAGCGCCCTTGTAGGATGGGCAATTTGCCCATCCCGGTCACATCCGGGACAGGGCCAGCAGGTCGTCGTAAACCTCAGGGATGCCGGCGATGATCGGGTTGCCCTTGATCAGTCCGTCGCCTGCGAGAAAATCGTTCACCCGCAGGCCTGCCGCCTCGATCACGCCAATCGCGCCCAGGCAATCCCAGGAGTTGATATGGGGTTCGATATAGCCAAGGAGCCGCCCCGCTGCGACATCGCACAGCATCAGCGCACCGGAACCGTCGCGGTAGAACATGCCACCTGCGCGCAAGAGCCCTTCGAAGGGGCGCATGAAGGCTTCGATGCCCAGCCTTGTGTTGTAGCCGGTGCCGGTGATCCCTTCGCGCAATGATTTGCCCGTGTGGCGCTTGACCGGTTGGCCGTTCAGGGTGGCGGGGTAGCTGAGGCCGCCGGCGAACAGCTCGTCCCGTACCGGGGCAAAGACCATGCCGAACTGGACACGGCCCTCGCGCATGTACGCGATCGAGACGCACCAGGATGAAAGGCCCGAGACGAAGGGCTGGGTGCCGTCGATCGGGTCGACGACCCAGATGCCTTGGCCGGGGGCAAAGGCGGTCACGCCGGTTTCCTCGCCCAGGAAGGCATCTTCGGGGAAGGCTTCGGCGATGCGGGCCTTGATCAGCAGTTCGGTGTTCAGATCAGCTTCCGAGACCACATCCTGCGGGCCCTTGTTCTTGACCGTCAGGCTGGGCAGGTCGCGGAAATAGCCAAGGGCAAGGGCGCCCGCCTCGCGGATCAGGGTTTGGGCAAAGTCATAGCGGGATTGGGTCATGTGGGGTCCTTGAAGGGGGAGTCGGGCTATCGCCCGACCTACGGGTTATTTCCAGAGCAGGGCCGCGCCGCGAACGCCCGAGGCGTCGCCGTGGCCGTTGCGTTTGATCGGGGTGTGGAAAACGGTCGAGAAGGTGCGTTTGGCCAAGGCGGGGGGCAGGTCGGTGTAAAGTTCGTCCACGTTGGACATGCCGCCGCC
>CAMDHB010000316.1 GCA_945897655.1 Pseudorhodobacter antarcticus | reverse complement strand
GATTTCTGCAAATCCCGGATCCTGACCTCTGCCATTGTTCCCCCTGAAACCCCTGTCCGGCGTGCCGCCCTTGCAAAAGTCCTAGCGCAGCCGTTCCCTGCTGTCCATCATCCAGACAAACTAACATGTTAGAGGATTGACTCATTTTGCCTTCACTGAAAAGGTGTCGCGCATGTTCGGACTGTGCCGGACGGAGCCTGATCAGCCTTGGATGAATGACGCCGACAAGACGCATGGCTGCAGACCGTATCGACCTTCCGTAACTGCCTGAACCAACTTGGGAGGACTAAGATGAAAGTAGAACTGTACAATCAGATCCTGCGCGCGGGCCTGACCCGTCGTGGCGTTCTGAAAGGCGCTGCCGCCACCGGCAGCCTCGCCGCGATGGGCGGTCTCGTCCCCGGCATGGCCGCAGCCGACGCGCATGGCGACGTGCGCGCCGCCATCCTGCAGATACCCGGCGTGGGCGCTGGCTCTCCGACCGATGCCGATTGGCAGAAGGTTGGCGAAATGTGCCTCGGCGCCACCAAGGCCAACGTGGCCGAGGGTGAGTTTGCCGGCGTTGAACTGACCTTCCTGGGTCTGAACAACCAGAACCTGCACAACTTCCTGTTCCGCGGGTTCCTGAAGTCTTGGGAAGCCTATACCGGCGCCAAGATCAACTGGGTTGACCTTGCTCAGGCCGACTATAACCCGCGCCTGCAGCAGGCCATCGCCACCGGCACCGTCGACTTCGACATCGTCGAAATGGGCGCACCCTTCGAAGGCGACACCGCCTCCAAGGGCCTGCTGGACGAGATGCCCGATTGGGTCAAGGTTCAGATCGAGGCCGATGACCTCGTGGGTTACCTTCAGCCGCCCGTCGGCACCTGGAACGGCAAGTCCTACCGCATCACCATCGACGGCGACTGCCACACCTTCGCCTACCGCAAGGATTACTTCGGTGAAGGCTCGATCTCGGGCATGGCCGAAGCGCCGACCCATTGGGAAGATGTCAACGCCATGTCGCTCGCCGTCATGGGCAAGACCGACCCGCTGACCGGCCAGCCGGCTTACGGCTTCCTTGACCCGCTCAAGGGCTGGGGCGGCTTTGGCTTCTACTTCCTGGAAGACCGCGCTTCGGCTTACGCCAAGCACCCTGCCGACCCGGCATGGCTGTTTGACGCCGACACGATGAAGCCGCGCGTCAACAACCCGGCTTGGGTTCAGGCCATTCAGGACGTGATGGACCTGATCAAGGCGGGCGCTTACCCGGCTGACCAGATCAACGCCGACCCCGGCACCACCGCCTTCTCGCAGTTCCTGGCCGGAACCGGCGCAGGCGTCACCTGGTGGGGCGACGTGGGCTCGAACGCCCGCACCTCGGACACCTCGGTCGTGGGCGACGTTGTCGGCTTCTCGATCAACCCCGGCGCCAAAAAGGTCTACAACAGCCAGACCGCCGCCTGGGAAGAGACCGAAAACTTTGCCCCGAACATGGCCTATCTGGGCTGGGGCATCTACGTCACCTCGCGCGTTTCGGGTGACGAGTTGAAGCGCAAGGCAGCCTGGTCCGCCGCAGCCCATCTGGGCGGCAAGGACCTGTCGCTCTGGACCGCAGCCTATCCGTCGGGCTTCCAGCCCTACCGCAACTCGCACTTCCAGTATGAAGAGTGGGAAGCAGCAGGCTACGACCGCGCCTTCGTCGAAGACTATCTGGGTTCCAACGCAGACAGCTACAACCACCCGAACGCGGCCATCGAACCCCGTATCCCCGGCATCTTCCAGTACTACTCGGTCGCCGAGGATGAACTGGCCAAGGGCTTTGCCGGTCAGTATGCGTCGGCTCAGGAAACCGCTGACGCGATTGCCGCTGCTTGGGAAAAGATCACCGACCAGATCGGTCGCGACAGCCAGATCGCCCTCTACAAGGCATCGCTGGGCATGTGATGATCATCGGCGCGGCCTTCGGGCCGCGCCAAATACAGAACGGCGCGCAGATCCTGCGCGCCGTTTTTCATTGTGGGACAGGCCGGATCAGATCTTGGTCGGGACCTGATCGCGCGGTGCCCAGGACTGGATGATCGTCGGCAGGCCGAACAGGCTCGACAATAGCCAGGTGCCCGACATGGCCGAATTGGTGGTCTTGCTTGTCACCAACTTCATCGGCCAGAACGCCTTGGACATATAAGCCCCCCCGGCAATGGCCGAGGTGCGCGGACGGCTGGGCGAAATCGGGTTCGACCCCAGAATATGACCATGCGGCGGACGCGCAAAGTTGTTCGACATCACCAGCGGGTTGCCCGCCATCAACGTGCCGCGATTGGACACATCGGCGATTTCTTCGATATAATCATCCTCGGATGCCAAGCTCACGTCGACTGACGGATGCTTGGCCAGGATCTTCATCGCCTTGCGCGCCGCACCCACCGGGTTGAATCCCGCTTCGACCACCACCAGCGAATGCCCGGCCTGCATGGCCTTGCCATAGGCCGCGACACTGGTATCGGCCACCCGGGCCGACTTCATCGCGGCAGCGGCACCCTCGCCCGCCGGAATGACACGGACCATTTCCGCGTCCAGGCCACCGCTGGCCAATGCTGCAACCGCAGCCGCCGCAGCGTCGTCAGAGTATAGCCGAGTGATGATAGTCGTCATGCAGCACCTTTGTCCTTTGGGGCCCCTGGCCCTGTGTCTGGGATGGTTTCATGGTCAAAGTCAGTGTCTATCTTGAAAATCATAGTCTCAGTTGCCCCTGCGTCAACCTCGGGGCCCTTCAGATGCCAGCAGTGTGGCGCTTGGTTGCTCAGGGGCCTTGCGCCACAGCGGCAGGGCCAGCAGCAGGGCCAACACCAATAGCCCCGCCTCCAGCATGAAAACCGGCAAATATGCCCCCGCAGGACTGTCGCTTTGCGCCAGCGCCGCATCGCGCATCAGTCCGCCCACCGCAATCGCCAGGCCCGCGGCCGTGGTCTGCACCGCGCCCCATGCCCCCAGCGACAGTCCGATCTGATCGCGTGGCGCCGAGCGCATCGTGGCCGTCAGCGTGCCATGGCCAAACAGCCCCGCACCAAACCCCGCCGCCAGCGTCGCCCCGATCAGCAAGGCCACCGACAGGGTCTGCGAACTGATCACCAGCGCGGCAAAAGCCGGAACCCCGACCAGCGCGCCATAGATCGCCACATCCATCGGCCGCCCGCCCTGCCCGATCCAGCGCGACGCCAGCGTGAACCCCACCAGACTGCCCAGCGCCAAATACACCGTCAACCGCGTGGTTTCGGCCACCGTCATCGCCAGAACCTGGCCCCCAAACGGCTCCAGCAAGACATCCGCCATGCCAAACCCCGCCGTGCCAAACGCGATGATCACCAACAGCCTGATCATCCCCGGCCGCGCCTGCAACCGCGCCCAGGCCTCGGCAAAGCGTGGCTCAGGCCCGCGCGGCGCATTGCCACGCACCCTGTCCCGCGCCTCTTGTTTCCACATTGCCAGTGCGTTCAGCCCGACCGTCACCACCGCCGTCCCCTGAATGACCTGAATAAGCCGACCCGGTGTATAGGATTGCAACAAACTGCTATAGATGAACGCGCTGACAATCATCCCCAGCAGCAGGCTGACATACATCAACCCCACCACCTTGGGCTGATCCGCCTCTGGCGCCAGATCCGTGGCCAGCGCCAGGCCGACGGTCTGCACAATATGCATCCCTGCCCCCACCAGCAAGAACGCCAACGCCGCCGCACTCAACCCAATCCAGCGCGGCGCATCCACCGCCTCGCCATAGCCTGACAGCACCAACAGCGCGAAGGGCATGATCGCAAAGCCGCCGAATTGCAGCATGGTGCCCTTGAAAATGAACGGCAGCCGCCGCAACCCCAGCGCCGACTTGAAATTATCCGATTTGAACCCGATCAGCGCCCGGAACGGCGCAAAGATCAAAGGCAGTGCCAGCATCGCCGCCACCAGCGTCGCAGGCACGGCCAATTCCACAATCATCACCCGGTTCAGCGTGCCTACCATCAAGACCAGCGCCATCCCCACCGTCACCTGAAACAGCGACAGCCGCAGCAACCGCGACAGGGGCAAACCCTCGCTCGCCGCATCGGCAAAGGGCAGATACCGCAACCCGAAACTGCTGATCTTGCGCAGGGCAAAAGATTTATAGTTGATCATGGCATGGCCACCAACGGGTGCAACGGTGGCCCACGCCACCGCAAAAAGGTAAATGGGTGGGACCGGCTGCCGGAGGAC
>CAMDHB010000315.1 GCA_945897655.1 Pseudorhodobacter antarcticus | reverse complement strand
CCGGATTGCCGCTGGAAAAGGTGATCCCTGCCTTCATCTTGAAGGTATAAGTCAAGCCGTCTTCGCCCACAGACCAGCTTTCGGCCAACCCTGGTTCAATTTCCAGCGTGGTCGGGTTGATTTCGACCAGACCGTCATAGGTGTTGTTGATCAGATCCAGGCCCGAAAACTCATAGGCCTCGCCCGGGTCCAAGGAAACGATGTCGTCGATCGCTTCGGCAATCACCAAGGTGTCGGCCGGGGTTTCGGCAAACAGCGCCATCGGGGCGGCGCCCAAGAGAAGCGCCGCCAGTCCGACAGCCCCCGCATTACGGGAAAACGGAAGATGGATCATATGTAACTCCCTTGTTTTATTGGATTATCTGATGAGGGTCGGAGGCCGCTTTGCTGAGTCTCTCCACTGCCCTGCGTCAAGAGGGCAACTTTCGGGCGCGCTTGTCAACATGACAATGCAGTTTACAGCGGCGCCGCTTTGGATGCAGATGGCTTTGGGCGCGCGCATGCTGAAGGGAAAAGCAGATGAGTATAAACCGGGGCGACTGTTCGGCCTGTATCGAGATGCTGTTCACTTCTGAAAGCCCGGACCCGGCCCAGCGCATTCATCTGGCGGCGGCGGCGGGGTTCAAGGCGGTCGAGTTCTGGTTGTGGTCGAACAAGGATCTGGACGCGGTCAAGGCAGCACTGCGCGACACGGGGTTGACCGTGGCGGGCTTTGTGGCCGAACCGATGCTGTCCTTGAACGACCCCACCAACCATGCCCGCTTTCTGGCCGCCCTGCCCGCCTCGATTGCCACGGCCCAAAGGTTGGGGGCGCCGTTCTTGTACATTCAGGGTGGCAGCAGGTTGCCCGGCGTAACAGATGCCGATCAGGCGCAGGCGCTTGTGACCGTCCTGACGGCAGCAGCCGACATCTTGCAGGGCAGCGGTGTGACCCTGCTGCTGGAACCGGTCAGCGATGCCCGCGACGGTTTCCTGACCCACGCCGCGCAGGGCCTGCCCATCGTGGCGGCCGTGAATCGGCCCGAGGTGCGGCTGCTCTATGACCTGTTCCACGCCGCCGTCGCGGGTGAGCCTTTGGCAGCCACCGTGGGCGACCGGACCCGACTGATCGGCCATGTCCATGTGGCCGACCATCCGGGCCGGGGCGCACCGGGCGCGGGTACACTGACCCTTGAGGCCGATCTGGCCTGGCTGCGGGCGCAGGGCTACACCGGCCTTTTCGGGATGGAGCATCACCCCTGACCCGCAACTGACGCTTTCCCTTGGCCCGCCTTTGCCCGATAGTGCACCCCATCGTCCCAGCCTTCAAAGGACAGTGATGACCCAACACGACACCGCCCTTTCCGAACTGCGCGCCAATGTGGCGCAGGCTTTTGAACGCGCCCATGCCATGCCGAAATCGGTCTATACCTCGCCCGAGTTTCTGGCGCTGGAAGAGGCGCATATCTTTGCCCGCGAATGGCTCTGTGCGGGGCGCGCCGATGCTCTGCCCGACCCCGGCGATTACTTGACGATGGAGATTACGGGCGAGCCGGTGATCATTCTGCGAGACCGGGATGGCACCCTGCGCGGCATGTCCAACGTGTGCCGCCACCGCATGTCAACCCTGCTGCAGGGGCGCGGCAACACGCGCGCCATCGTGTGCCCCTATCACGCCTGGACCTATAATCTGGACGGCACCCTGCGCGGGGCGCCTGCGATGACGGCCAACGAAGGGTTCTGCAAGGACGACATCCGCCTGCCCGCCGTCCGGGTGGAAAACTGGCTGGGCTGGATCATGGTCACGCTGAACCCCGACGCCCCCTCGCCTGCCGCTCAACTGGCCGAGGTTGAGGCGCTGATCGCCCCGCTGGACATGTCGACCTACCGCGAAACCTTTCGCGAGACCTTTGAATGGGACACCAACTGGAAGGTTCTGGCCGAGAATTTCATGGAAAGCTATCACCTGCCGCAATGCCATGCCGGCACCATCGGCGGGGCATCGAAGCTGGAGGAGATGGTTTGTCCGACAGGATCGGCTGCGTTCAACTATCACTTCATCCTGAAGAATGACACCGTGCCGCTGGCGCTGGCCCACCCGTCCAACACCGTGCTGCAAGGGGATGCCCGCCGCACGACATGGCTTTTGGCCATCTATCCTGCCCTGCTGATCACCCTGACGCCCGGATATTTCTGGTACCTGTCGCTGACCCCCATCAGCCCGGGCCGGGTTCACGTGCTGTTCGGCGGGGGGATGAGCCCGGAATGGCTGGCCGACCCCGCAGCGCCCGCCCATCTGGACGCCGTCAAGGCGCTGTTGGACCGCGTGAATGTCGAGGACAAGGGCTGCACCGAACGGGTGTACCGTGGCCTTTTGGCTGGCCTGTCGGCCCCGGGGCCGCTGAGCCATCTGGAACGCCCGAACTATGAATTCGCAACCTACCTCGCCTCAAAACTTCCCGCCTGACATAGGAGCCCCCATGGCCCACACCCGCCACCGCAAGTTCAACACCCGCGACACCTATCCTGAACAAAAGCTGGACAATGATCTGGCGCAGGCCGTGGTCGCCCGTGGCACCATGATCTTTCTGCGCGGCCAGTGCCCGCAAGAGATTGAAACCTCAAAGAATATCAGCTCGCACGACCCCGTTGAGCAGACCCACAAGGTGATGCAGAACATCCGCCAGCTGATCGAGGAATGCGGCGGCAAGATGGAGCATCTGTGCAAGGTGGTGGTCTATCTGACCGATGTCCGCCACCGCGAGGCGGTCTACCGCACGATGGGCGAGTATATCAAAGGGGTGCATCCCGTCTCGACCGGGGTGGTGGTGACGGCGCTGGCGCGTCCCGAATGGCTGGTCGAGATTGACGCGACGGCTGTCATTCCGGATTGATCCTTGCCAATTGGGGCCTGGCCCCCAAACCCCCAGGGCCAGTTGGGGGCTGGCCCCCAAACCCCCAGGATATTTTTCCCAGAATGAAAGGCTAGGCCATGACCATTTCGTTGCTTGCGCGCTGTGCTGAAACGGGGCGGTTCGGGATGGTGATCTCGTCCTCCTCGCCCGCCGTCGCGGCGCGCTGCGCCCATGCGCGGGCGGGTGTTGGGGTGGCGGCGACACAAAACATCACTGACCCGACGCTGGGGCCGCTTTTGCTGGACCGGATGGCGCAAGGGTTGACCGCGTCAGCGGCGATGGCGCGGGTCGTGGCCGAGGCGCCGCATATCGACTATCGCCAGTTGATGGTGGTGGATGCGGTGGGGGGTGTGGCGCTTCACTCGGGGTCGCGCATTCTGGGGGTTTGGGGCACGGCTGTTGGGGCGGGCGTGGTGGCGGGCGGCAACATGCTGGCCAGTCCGGAGGTTCCGGCGGCGATGGTGGCGGGCTTTGGCAGCTCGGGCGATCTGGGGGACCGGTTGGTCGCGGCGCTGTGTGCCGGACGGGATGCCGGGGGCGAGGCGGGGCCGGTGCATTCGGCGGGGCTGCTGATGGTGGGGGCCGAAAGCTGGCCCATAGCCGAGTTGCGCTGCGACTGGACGGATGACGGCGACCCGATTGCCGCCGTGGCCCGGGCCTGGGAGGTGTATGCGCCGCAAATGCCCGCCTATATCCAACGCGCCCGTGACCCGCGGGAGGCACCCAAATACGGCGTGCCGGGTGATCGCTGAAAAAGGCGCGCCATGACACAAGCCCTGATCATCAGCCACGGCCAACCCTCTGACCCCGCCCCAGCAGAGGCGGCGCTGGCCGCATTGGCCGCTCGGGTGGCAGAGCATCTGCCGGGCTGGCAGGTGGGTTCGGCCACCCTCGCCGCACCGGGCGCTTTGGACCGGGCGGTCCGCAGCTTGGGGCCGCGGGGCCGCGCCTATCCGCTGTTCATGGCGGGGGGCTGGTTCACCCGCGTGCAGATTCCGACCCGGATTGCTGCCACTGGTGCGACCGGATGGCAGGTGCTGGAGCCTTTGGGTTGTGACCAGGCGGTGCATGATCTGGCCGTGAGGTTGGTGCGCGACGCGGGTCCGGATAGCCTTTTGTTGGCCGCGCATGGGTCGTTCAAAAGCGCGGTGCCCTCGGCCATTGCGCGTCACGTTGCGGCGCGGATTGCTGCCGAGACCGGGATCAGGGCTGAAGCCGCCTTTATTGATCAGGACCCCCAGCTGGAGCAGGCAAGCGGGCATGGGCCGAGGGCGCTGTGCCTGCCGTTCTTTGCCGCCGAGGGTGGGCATGTGACCGAGGATATTCCGGCCTCGCTGGCCAAAGCCG